>CALHBQ010000099.1 GCA_937930815.1 uncultured Saprospiraceae bacterium
ATTTTAAAAAGAAAAATATTGTTTGATCAAAGTCTAAGATTATTTTTAAGAGATCAGGGCTATAAGCAAATTCATTTTACTATAAATGAACCTGGAGAATATGAAGTTTATTTTAAGTTAAAACGTGGAGCAAGTATAGAATATGGTGAGCGTATTTTCAATATCAAAAAAAATACGAAAGAAGAGTTAGTCATTCATAAAGGTGATTCTTTTTTTTGGAAATGGAATCTTAAAAAGAACTATGAAAGAGACTTTTACAAGTATTGGAGACCATACTTCAGGAAATGAATTGTAAAGAAAGAGTGAGTTAGTATTTAATCTTTTTTTGTCTAAAATTTCTCTCAATTTTTTCATTTCTTCCTTAAATCCGAAGGCAATTTGTTTAGTTTCGATTCAAAAAGTCGATGAACTTAAATAAAATGAACATTTATTGACAAAGTTTATCTCAAAATCAGTCTTCTATTCTTCGGGTAACAAATCCCAACCATAGCCCTTGCCAGTTTGAGCGCTATAACTTGAGGAGCGAACCAACCCATCTTTCATAGAATAGATGTGGGTGTATCCACTCAATTGATCTTTCATTGGATTGTTGTTGATGACCACGTTTAGGTGCTCATACATTTTACCAAACAACTCAAAATTTTCAAGATAAGCCAATTGAAATTTTGTTTGAAAAGGTAAACTGGTTTTCCAACTTTCCATTTCAACTTCCAATTCTTCGTATTTTTCGATTTGTAAGCCCTCTATTTCATCAGGCATAAAGAACAATCTACTTTTGATGCGAGGGTGCAGATTTTTTATAGAAATCATTTCATCAGAAATGTTCAAATAATAGCTTACTATTTTTGTTGGAAAGGAAACATAGTTTTCGCCATTCAAAGAAGCTGATCCTTCTGTCAAACTTTCTTCAATTAGATAACCACTTTCATCTATAGCTACAATTTCTATTCTGAGGGTATCGAATACGTACTCAAAATATTGATCTTCACGATCACGTATATTTTGTCCTTGTAATAATACATAGTGACTGAAATTCCCCACTTTCGGGTTTTCAAAATTTACCTTTGTTTCTTCAATGATTAGAACGGGGTCTTTTTTGCAAGAAAAAAGGCATAACAGGAGAATTCCTGCCATGCTAAGTAATATTGATTTTCTCATAATATGTGCGAGGGAATTATGTATTTATATTTTTATCATAAGACAAAATCAATACCAACATTCTGATTTCATATTATTTATTTTTAAATATTATAAAATAAGAACTCAACTACCTAAATCCTTGTTAGAAACTATCTATTTTTGCTCCTCGTAACTGTTAGTCAATTTTTCAGTTTCAGAGTTTGGACTTTTGTATTAAAAACTATTAAATGGAAATGCAGCTTGCGCCGAAAGATTTGTTGTCAAAACTGGAGTTTGATAAGGTTTTGAACTTGGCAGTGGAGGAGTGTGTCGGAGATTTAGCAAAATCTGCCATGCTTGAAATAAAGCCGGTCACAGATCCCAAGACGATTAAAACGCTACTGAAAGAAGTCACTGAGATGAAAAACTCAATGGTGGCCAATGATATCATGCCGATGAATGCCTACGAGGATATCTCAAATGATCTTCGAATGTTGTCCATAGATGGTTATGTTTTATCTATCGAAGGTTTGCAACGCATCAATAAAACTTTGAGAGGTTTTGCCGGTATTTTTCGATTTTTTGATTTTGAAAGGCAAGAAGCTTATCCGTCGCTTTTCAATATTTTAAGGCCTTACGAGTACTCAGAAGAATTGACAAAAGCGATAGATAGCGTGATTGACGAAGAAGGAAAAATAAGACCAAACGCTTCTCCTGCGCTTGCTCGAATCAGAAAGTCAGTTGGAAACAAACAGCGTGAATTAGACAAAAAGTTTAAATACATCATTGCGGAATACAAATCCAAAGGATGGTTGAGTGATAGTGTTGAAAGTATCCGTAATAGTCGTCGAGTGCTGAGTGTCCCATCGGAGCATAAGCGGAAAATAAAGGGAATTATCCATGATGAATCTTCGACTGGACAAACCACTTTTATTGAGCCAGAAGATATTATTCAAATCAACAACGATATTTTTGATTTGGAAATGGCGGAGCGCCAAGAGATTTATCGATTGCTCAAAGAATTGAGTGCCTTGCTCCATCCACATGCCGAAATACTTGCAAGTTATCAAGACTTATTGGTTCAGATTGATATCATTTTTGCGAAAGCAAGACTTGCTTTGCAGATGGATGGCTTGGCACCAAAACTAAAAAGCAAAATGTTTTTTGGAATAATGGAGGGCTATCATCCGCTTTTATTATTAAAAAACAAAAAGACGGCTGAGAAAACGGTTCCTTTTGATTTGAACCTATTATATGATAATCGAATGTTGTTGGTCAGTGGACCAAATGCTGGAGGGAAGTCCATTTTTATGAAAGCCGTCGGATTGCTTCAAATAATGATGCAATCTGGTTTTTTGTTACCAGTTAGTGAAGATACGCAGTTAGGTATTTTTGAAAAAATGTTTGTGGACATTGGCGATCAACAATCATTAGAAGATGATTTGAGTACCTATTCTTCTCGATTGACGAATATGAAAGTTTTTCTCAAAGAGTCTGATAATAAGACATTGGTATTAATTGATGAGTTTGGCTCTGGAACCGATCCCAAAAGTGGGGGAGCCATCGCAGAAGCGATTCTCGAAGATTTGAACAAAAAGAAAGTATTCGGAATTTTAACGACTCACTATTCTAATCTCAAAATTTTTGCCTTTAATACGAAAGGAATAGTCAATGGTGCAATGTATTTTGATAATGAAACTTTGGATCCAACTTATGAATTAAAAATTGGTCGCCCCGGAAGTAGTTATGCTTTTGAGATTGCTCAGAAAATTGGCCTGCCAAAGCACATCTTGAATTATGCTCGAAAAAGAGCTGGTAAAAATGAAAGAGCGGTTGATCAATTATTGGTCGATTTGCAACGTGAGAAAAAGGAAGTTGAGGATAAATTGGAAGCTTTAGATAAAAGAAAAAATGAGGTAGATCGATTAATGAAATCTTATGCCGAGTTAAATCGAAATCTCGAATTTAGAAGGAAGAAAATCAAATTGGATGTTAAACAACAAGAACTCCAGACAACCGCTAAAGAAAATAAAGCTATCCAAAAAGCCATCAAAGAAATACGTGAATCTCAAAATTTGGAAGAGGCAAAGAAATTAGCTAAAGTCGCTAAAAAAGAAAGAGAAGCCCTTGCTCAACAGGTTTCTGAGCTCAAAGAAGAGGTTTACGAACCTTTAGAAACAGCAGTGTTAGGAAAAATCAAGGAAGGAGATTTTGTAAAAATGAGAACAGGTGGCTCTCATGGTCAGGTGGAAACGATTAATAAAAACAAAGCAATTATTAGGATCGGCGATTTGAGAATGACGGTGCCATTAAGAGATTTAGTACCAGCAAAAGAACCGCTTGATATTAATTCAAAAAAAGGGGTGAACACAGATTCTTTGAAAAATTCTGCTGATTTTGAACGAACAATTGATATTCGTGGATTGTATGTGGCAGATGCGCTTCAAGAGGTTCAGGATTTTGTAGACAAGGCATTAATGTCAAATGCACAATTGTTGCAAATCGTTCATGGAAAAGGAAGCGGAATATTAAGAAAAGCAGTTGCTCAGAAATTGAAAGAATATAAAGATATTGCCACAATTCGACACCCAGAAGAAAAAGCAGGGGGAAATGGGGTTACTATTGCAGAATTTGGGGCATAATCGATTGATTAGGTATATAGAAAATTACATTTTAGAAAAAAACGAAAAACTTACTATGGTTCAAATCTTTGTAACAGGAGGCACTTTTGATAAAGAATACGATTATCTCACCGGGGAATTATATTTTAAGACTACACATTTGCCAGAGATGTTTGAGCGAGGTCGATGTCAAATTGATTTGGACATTAAAACCTTAATGATGGTTGATTCGCTCGAAATGGGGGAAGAGGACCGAGATATTATCGCCCATAATTGCAAACGATCTGAATCTGAAAATATCATTATCACGCATGGAACGGACACAATGGTCAAAACGGCCGAGTATTTAGCTTCTAAAAAAATGAAGAAAACCATCGTATTAACTGGAGCAATGGTGCCTTATGCTTTCGGAACTTCTTCTGATGGTTTTTTCAACTTAGGTAATTCGTTGGGTTTTGTTCAAGCTTTGCCTCATGGCGTTTTTGTTGTCATGAATGGACGATACTTTGACTGGAACAATGTTCGCAAAAATAAAAAAACGGGATTTTTTGAGGAGTTAGAATAATTTAAACTCAGTACCTACAAACGGTGGGATTGGCGGACTTTTGTTGAAGAACTGAGTTTGAAATTCGAGATTTCCATGCACGATTCGTCCAACTTTCAACCTAAAACTTTCAACCTATCTTTTTTTTTATATGTTTTTTTTATGTTTTTGGTGAAAAGTGTAAAAATGGTTTGATTTTGGAATAATCGTAATTGCTCTAGTACCATAATTAAGGTATATTTGCAGACGAATTTTACACACCATATCTCATGAAAAAAATTTACGCCTTAATTGCACTTGCATGCATATTCAATGCTTGTATGAATGATCCAATACTCGATTTGGATGCGCAATTAGAAAGAAGACTTTCGACCATAGCTGCCACTGGAAGTGTAGATTATTTTATTTTTCCAGAAAATGGAGACTTTAACTCCATCCCAAATCAAGAATCTACCAATCCAATTACTTCAGATAAAGTTAAGTTAGGTAAGCTGCTGTTTTACGAAACAGGTTTAGCTCAAAATCCATTGAATGGAGAAGCCTTAGAAACCTTTTCCTGTGCTTCATGCCACATTCCAACTGCTGGTTTTACGCCTGGAAGAAATCAAGGTATTGCTGATGGGGCAATTGGTTTCGGAAGAGGTCGGCAAGTTTCAAATGAATATCAAGGGGATGAAGTGGATGCCCAAGGTGTACGGCCACTTTCGGTTTTGCACACAGCTTATTCGACCAATTCATTGTGGAGTGGTGCGTTTGGTGCAAAAGGAGTTAATATCGGAACGGAGTCGGCTTGGGACAATGATCCAAGTTTTGAAGTGAATCATCTTGGATTTGAGGGTTTAGAATCACAAAATATTGAAGGACTCCATTTACATCGTATGGAAATCAATCGCCAAGTGCTCGATGAATACGGCTATAGAGAACTTTTTGATGAGGCCTTCCCAGATTTTTCTGAAACAGAACGATACTCGGATATCACCGCAAGTTTTGCATTAGCTGCTTATTTAAGAACACTTTTTGCAAACGAAGCACCTTTTCAAAAATGGTTGAAAGGCGATAAAGCTGCATTGACCGAATCACAGAAAAGAGGCGCAATGCTATTCTTAGATGAGGCAAATTGCTACAAATGCCATAACGGGCCAGCGTTCAGTAATAATGCGTTTTTTGCTTTGGGTACGAATGATTTGGCTCAAATTCCAGGAGTTGTCAATACATCTGTTAGTGATAAAAGAAATTTGGGTAGAGGTGGTTTTACTGGAAATGAAGAGGATAATTATAAATTTAAAGTGCCTCAACTTTATAATCTAAAAAGTTATAGTCATTTCTTTCACGGAAGTAGCAAAGAAACTTTGGAAGATGTGATTGATTTTAAATTAGAAGCCGTTTCTGAAAATCCTAATATTCCAAATTCGAAGTTATCTCCACTCTTTCAAAGAGTTGGATTGAACGCAAAAGAAAAATCTGATTTAATTGAATTTTTGCAGGGAGCATTGTACGATCCAAACTTGAACCGCTATGTTCCTGAAGAAATATTATCAGGAAACTGTTTTCCAAATAATGATGCAGCTTCTCGCGCTATGTTGGGCTGTGATTAAAATATTTCTAAAATCTAAGACATTTCTATAATTAAAGTCCTTCATCCATAATCAAAATAGTCTAATTTCGTGTTAGATATGCCAAGTGCCTAATTTGGCAATTTGATTAATTATGATTAGAAAAATATTTCTTTGTTTCGGTTTTCTTTGCCTAACTGTTTTTGCTTCTGCACAACTTATTATCAATGAAGTTTGTAGTAGCAATGATTTTGTCTACTTAGATGAGTTCAACGATCACCCTGATTGGGTAGAACTTTATAATAATGGAACTCAAGCAATTCAACTTTCGGATTATTTCATTACAGAGGACATTGATATTCCATTTGATTGGCAGTTGCCGAGCTATTCCTTGCAGCCGGGCGAGTTTTATTTAATCTTAGCTTCGGGAAGAGGACTTTTAAATAATAGAACCCACGCCAATTTCAAAATAAAAAGAAGAGGAGAAGCACTTTATCTTTTCAAAAATGATAAGACTTTAATTGACGAAATTTTGGTTCCTGAAAATCAAACCGATTGGAGTTATGGTCGAATAGAACAGGGTAGTGAATGGGAATTTTTTGATAGCCCGAGTCCGTTAGTTTCAAACGAGTTATCAAATCATGTTTTGCAAACTGAGACGCCAATATTTTCTGTTTTGGAACAATTTCATGATCAACCAATTCTTCTGGAAATTACGACGAATACGCCTAATGCACAAATTCATTTTACAACAAACGGAACGGAACCTACCGAGGATTCACCGATATACCAAGCTCCAATTGAAGTATCAAAAACGTCATCAATTAGAGCTATTGCAATTGCACAAAATCAGGTTTATTCTAAAGTAGAGAGTAATACTTATTTTATTTCTGAAAGTTCCACTTTGCCGATTGTTGCTTTATCGGTTGATTCTCTTTTGTTGTTTGATCAAGACTCTGGCATGTTGGTCATGGGACCCGATGCAAATCCAGATTATCCGTTTTGGGGCGCTAATTTTTGGAAAGATATTGAGCTGCCAGTCCACTTTGAATATTTTTCTAAAAATGGCGAATTTTTAACGGAGTTTGAAAGCGGATGTAAAGTTCATGGTGGCCGCAGTTCTCGTACCAAACCTCAGCGTTCATTAAGGTTTTCTGCCAAGCCGATTTATGGAATTGATAAATTTGAATACCCGTTTTTCAATGATAAACCAACTGTTAATTCGTTTGAAACTATAGTGTTGAGAAATTCCAGTGGCGACTTTAATAATACCCATTTTAGAGATGGATTTTTGAGTCAATATATGATAGACGAAGGCCTGAATATTGACATCATGAGCTATCAACCAACCAACGTTTACCTCAATGGAGAATATTGGGGCGTCATGAATCTAAGAGAAAAAAGTGATGAGTCCTTTGTTGCGGCAAACTATGATGTTGAGTTAGACAAGTTGGATGTTTTGGAGGAAGACACATTGATTATTTTGGGTGATCGAACTCAATTTTCAGAAGATGTTTCTTTGGTACGAAATTCAGATTTAAGTGACGATGCAGTTTTCGAAGAAGTATCAAAAAGATTTGATTTAAATAGTTTTGCTGATTATATGATTAGCGAAACTTACCTAAATAACACAGATTGGGGACATAATAATTTGAAACTTTGGAGAGCAAAACTACCCGAAGCTAAATGGCGTTATTTGCTTTTTGATTTGGATGTAACGATGCGTCGATACTCTTGGACAGGAGCGATGACGGAGGTCTTTATTCAAAAAATGACAGAGTACACCGATGAAGAAAATGCACACATGTATGTCTTAAGGCAACTGTTTAAAAACGAGACCTTTCATAATTATTTTATTAATCGATATTGTGATTTGTTGAACACTGTTTTTAGACCAGAAATATTCTCAAAATCGATTCAAGAACATGCTGATAAAATGGAGCCAGCAATTCAAAAACAATTTGAAAGATGGGACTGTGCCAGCTGTTCTGATTTCGAAACTTGGGAGAATACTTTTGTTCCTCAGATGATTGAATACAGCATAGAAAAAGCGCCACTTTCGAGGAAAGAGTTACAAACTTATTTTAGTTTAGAAAATGAAATTTTGCTAGATCTAAAAGTGTTGCCAGAAGGCTCAGGAAAAATTAAAATAAATACTATTACTCTTGATGAATTGCCTTGGAATGGTTATTACTTCAAAGGGATTCCAGTTGAATTATCCGTTGTTCCGAATACAGGTTATTCTTTCTTAAAATGGCAAGGGGTAAATCATGACATCAACTCCATTATTCCAGAAATCACATTTTCATTTAATGCAGATGATGAAATAACGGCAATTTTTGAGCTGACAAATGAGAGCCAAAATACCTCCCTCGTTTTTCCAAATCCAGTAGATGAATTGGCCACCTTCAAATTTAATTTAGCAGGTGTATCGGATGTCACTTTTGAAATATTTTCAGTAGATGGAAAGTTGGTGGAAAAATATTCTCCAACACAATTTCAGCAAGGTAGAAACGACTATGAATTAAATGTTTCGAACCTATTATCTGGTCAATACCATTTAAGAATCATTTCTGAATCCGTCATTGAAACCTTGAGATTTCAGAAATTTTAGGAAGGACTATTTTATTAAACCTTCCAAAATCTAAGTAACAAACCCTCCAAAGCCAAAAAGGCTAAAACACCAAAAAGGCACCAACGCCAGAAAGTAATTCCTTTGTCGCGTTCTCCGATAAATTCGGTAAAATCAGTTTCTTCAGCAGTGGAAAGCACATTGATTTTTGCAGGTGATTGGCTGACGATTGTTTTTAATTCTTCTATTGGCAAGTACTCCAAATCAGATTCTTTTCTATCATAGTTGAACGCAAAAGTGGAGGTTGGTTTTCCAGCTTCCATGAACAAATCATAGATGCCTTCTTCTTTTAATTCTTTTCCAACCGTTAAAAATACTTTTGAAGAAATGATGCGCTGACCAGGAATGAATTCTTCTCTTTCTCCTTTCAGTTTATAGACTAAATCTTTCCCAGCTGTATTGGTCACTGCTTCAGTTTCAAGTGTTTCGTCTCGACCGATGGTGTAGGCAATTTTACGTTCTTTTGAAGCCGAAATTGCCATTTTGTAAAGCATTGGAATAAAGACTTCACTATTACGAACCAAGTTGTTGTAGTCGGTGCTCAAGGGTGCAGAACACAAATACAATGCGCCATCACCAACTCTGAACTTATTGATAAATGGACTTCCATCTCTATAGGTCAAAAGCTGCTCAGACCCACGATTTGAAAAACCTGACATTTTGAAATTCCCTTCAGTTGAGGGTAGTTTCAAATTAGCTCTTTTATTTTCAAAAACATCTTTGAAAATAAATTCATTCGTATTGACTTTTCCAACTTGTCTTTTTGCCTTTTCAAATCCTAAATAGCTATCTGCTGGAAAGGTTTGAAGGAAACTTTTGTAAGAATTGATATCAGCTTGAGCATTTGGAAAAACCAATAAATTACCTCCATTGGAAGCAAATTGATTTAATTCAGATGCAAGTCCAGAGGAGACCGATTTCAAATCATTCAAAACAATCATTTTGTAGGTTGGAAATTTAGAATATTCCAACGAACGACTGTTTTGATTGGTGATTTTAAAATAAGGAATTCCTCTAAAAGCCGCATTCAAATAATTGGAAGGTGAACCATCGTTTACGACCAAAACATTTACTTCCTCAGCGACATTAAAACTAAAATGAAATTTATCATCAAATTGAATAGGGTAGTCAGTAATGCTCAATTCACCTCGATGCCATCCCGTTTTCAAAATAGTAATCGGAACGGTATCTATGACAAAAGATTTAGCAGGAATATCCATTGTGCCGACAGGCCGAGATTGACCATTGTGTTTGATGGTCAAACGAACAGATTTTGTTGCCTCATCTCCATGATTTTTCACTTTCACCAAAAGTGTATTGGTTTGATTCATCATCTGAACCGGCGCTTCAAACCAGGCAGAGTCGATACTCACATTTTTCTCTTGAACCGATTGAAGTGGAATGATTTCAACTTCTGAAGTTGTATCCTTTATATTTTGAAAATCTGAAATATTCTTTTGAAAATCTGAAATGATGTAGCTGATTTGCTGATCATTTTTCCCTGAGTTTAGGGTTTGTTGTTGACGTGAATAGATTTTTGAAACTTCTCTTACAGCAGGACTTACTTTGATTTCATCAATCATTGCAAGCGCGTCTTCTTTCCCAACCAGTCTTTGATGCCTACCTTCAAAATCGTTGGTTAAAATCTGAAAATCATCTTCTGGAGAATAAGCTTTAACAATTTGCTCTGCTCTTTTTTTAGCTTTATCCAAAAGAGAGACATCTTGACTCAATGCACTCATACTGAATGAGTTATCAATAAAAAGGCTAACTGATTTTTTACCTTTCGTTACTTCTTTGTTTTGTGGGATGAATGGCTGTGCGAAGGCAAAAACCAAAAATGCCAGCGCCGCAAGTCTTGACAACAAAACCATCAAGTTTCTTAATTTTCGGCGATTACTGGTCTCTTCTTTGACTTCTTTTAGGAATTTTACATTCGTAAAATAAACCTTTTTGAAGCGACGGAAGTAAAACAAGTGTATGATAATTGGCAAAATTAGAGCGACCAATGCTATCAAAAAACCAGGAAATAAAAACTGCATATATATTTATAATCGGTTGATTCGGTGTGAGCCGAGATGATTTCTTTTTTCACTCAATAATTACGTCAGAAACGGTTTTTTGTTTTACAGATACAAGGTAATATCTCCCTCGACCAAAATCATTTCGCCAGTTACTAATTCCACTTTAGCATAAAACACATAAACGCCTGAGTTCATGCGCTTATTTTTGTACCTGCCGTCCCATCCAAAATCAATGCTATTTGGAGAGCCGTTATTGCCTTCGTACATTTTATTCCCCCAACGATCAAATACTTGTAGAGTCTCAATTTTTGCAACTTTACTGAAGTTACTAAAACCAGTAAATAAGTCATTGATTCCATCATCATTTGGTGAAAATGCAGAAGGGAAATAGATAAATCCTTCTTCTTTTTGAGGCGGCGCACCATTTACTTTAATTTGAATAGTTGCCTCACTATCACAATCATCAATTGTGGTTATTCGTACTAAATAAGAGGTATTATCAGTTCCAGTTACAATTGGATTTAAACAATCAGAACAACTTAAATTTATCGCTGGAATCCACTGAATGGTTCCGATTTGATCCAGCGGAATATCCACATTAACTTCTAATTGCTGTGTAGCTCCAATTGCCAAATTAATCTCAGAAATTGTAGAAATTTCAATAGGCGTAGGAACAATAAATTCAATCATTTCAAATTCAGTACAACCGATACTATCTCTTACAATAATGTCATAATTTCCTTCTGGTAAATTTTCAAAAAGTACGTCATCTGAGTAAGTTATTCCACCATCAATTGAATACTCAAATGGCGGAAAAGAACCCGAAACATCTTCAATTTGAATTGTTCCCAACTCATTGTCGCAACTCGGTGGAACTTCAGAGACCATTAACGCTCCCAAGTCATCTGGAAGTGAATCTACTTTTATACTATCAATGGCATTACAACCATTAAAAATATTTGTAATTTCTAAATAATACATCGCTGGTTCGTCAACAATTGGTCCCAATCCATTTGCACCAGAAACAATGTTTCCATTTGAGTCTGTTGTCCATCTGTTCGAAAGAAATCCGCCATTGGAAGATTGTCTCGCATCAATTTGGATTTGATTTGTTTCGCAGGTTAGCGGTTCAGGTGCTGCAATCACAATTTCAGGAGGAGTGATGTCTTGGAATACTTCAACATCTCCAGTCAGTTCACAGAAACTTTCGAGATTTACGATTTTGTAATTGTAAACTCCAGGTTCATCGACTTTTATACTGGCATTATCCGTTGCACCTAAAATATTTCCGTTGGTTGTTGACCACTCAAATTCAGTTGGAATTGAATTGGTGACCTCGGCATTGAATTCAACTTCAAGGTTGATACAGGTCAAGGTATCAGTTGTGATTGGGCTGATTATCGGTTGTTCAAAATTTTCTGTAACGATGATTTCTTTTTCCGTACTGCAACCGGTATTAAAATCAACTACTTCAATTTTATAGGTTCCACCTGAACCAACGGTAACAATTGTTGGGTCAAACACAGATAAAATGCGGCCATCAACTGTCGTCCAAGTGAAATCTGCATTTGCACCAATATTTGAAACAATAGTCGAAATAACTGCTGAATCAAATTTACAATTGATTTCATTTGAAACAGATTCTTCGATTTGTGGAACATCTTTCGATTCAAAAACTTCAACCACTGAGGTGTCTTTGCAACCATTCGATAACGAAGTTGTTTCAATTGTGTATAGTCCTTTTGTTGTAACTTCTGCTGTATTCTGATTATTATTTTGGGAAAAATTACCATCAGTTGTTGTCCATGAAAAGAGGTAATCATTTGAGTTCCCATTGACCTGCACGGCTAATTCGACCAAAGTATCTTGGCAAGTGATACTATCAGGTAATAGGGGAGAAACCAAAGGTTTTTCAAAATCACTGAAAACTTCAATGGTTGTACTTCCTTCACAGCCAGTATCCAAATCTTTAAGAATGACCTGAACAATTCCAGGTGTCTCAATCAAAGCTTCATTGGTCCAAATTCCTGTTGTTGGATTTATTGCATTGATCCATGTGTAAGAATAATTTCCTTGATTGGCAGTTGCAGTGATTGACGTATTTAAACAATCTAAAGTATCTATTCCATTTAATGTGATTTCGATATTTGAAATACTGTTTTCACCAAATACTTCCACCGAATCAATTGATATACAGCCGTTTATACTATTTTCTATTTCTAAAATATATTTTCCTTCACTGCTGATTGTTGGCATCAAGGTGTTATTTCCAGAAGTAATGACGCCATTTGGAGTGAACCATGTATAAATAAAATCATTGCCTTGGCTACTGGTAGAAGCATCAATAATTCGGCTTTCCCCGCAATCTAAGGAGTCTTGCGTTTCAATAGAAACCATTGGATAATCGAAGTTTTCAAAAACATCAATTGTTTCTAAATGTTGGCATTTTGAAACTGTATCAATAACCAAAAGTGAATAGTTTCCAATCAAATCTGCAATTGCATTTTCCTCATTTGCTGCACCTAAAAAACCACCATTTGTTGAAGACCATTCATAAATATAATCGATGGATGGATTCAAAATAGTAGGTTGTAAATCTACTGATGAATTTCTACAATTTAAGGTGTCAGGTGAATTGATTTGGAAATCAGGAGTATTTGTGTTTTCGATGATTTCAATCTCCTTTATAGATTCACAGCCGCGATCTAAATCCGTTACTTTTAGAAAATAGTTTCCACCTGAATTTGCTTCGATTGTTGGGCCATCTATTGCTCCATTTATTGAACCATTTGGGGTGCTCCATTCAAAAGAGATATTGCCAGTTTGACTTGAAGCGAAACTTATTATTTCAACTTTTGTACGATCACAATTAATGATTTCTGGGTCGGGAATGAAGATTTGCGGCGTGTCAATATTTTCAAAAATTGTAATAGTTGCCAAATTTTCACAACCATTGTCTGTGTTTTCAATGACCAATTCGTAAGTTCCAGGTTCGGTTACAAACGGTTGATAATCAGTTGGATTTGAATTGAAATTTCCATCAATTGTTGTCCAGCTAAAATTGAAATTACTGCCAATGTCGCTACTCGTCGCATCTAACTGAATCGAGTCCACACTACAACCAAGCGTATCAAATGCGACGATGCCTACAATCGGTAGATCAACATCAGGCAACACTTTAGCTGTATCCACCGACATACAATTATTTGAAGTATCTCTGACGAAAATCATATAAGTGCCCGCACTTCCTACAAAAGGATTTAATACAAAAGAATTGGACAAAATATTCCCTGTGACTGCTCCCCATTGATATAAGAAATCAGGAGTGTTGCCACTCACTGATGGCATTAGTTGAACACTATCAGAGGCACACCCAAAAGTAAGCGGTAAACCACCAACAACAATTGGAGCGATGGTATCAATTTCAACAAAAACACTCAAACTATCAGCGCAACCATTTCTAATATTTTCAACAGTGAACCAATAAGTTCCACTTTTATCTACATACGGAGTTGGCGTATTCCGATTGGTTAAAAAATTCCCATCAATTGTTTCCCAACCTACTGAATAATCAGGGCCGATATCACTGCCTGTTCCATCCAATTGAATGGAGTCATTTGTACAGTTTATTGGATCTGGCAAAAACACATTGACCGTTGGTGAACTGATATTAATAGGCACTTCAACGGCGACCGTGTCTTTGCACCCATTCGAATTTTGCGTTAGAATCAATTCATAAAAACCAGCTTGGCTTACTTCAATAATTGGAAGGTTTGTATTTGAAATAATGTTTCCCGAAAGGGCATTCCAATTAAACGCATAATCGACAGAACTCCCTGAATTAGAGGCATTTATGGAGATTAGCGTGTCTCTACAGTTTAAGGTGTCAGGTACTAAAAATGATATATTCGGTTGATTATAATTTCCAATTACATTCACTTCAACTGAGTCTTTGCAAGCATTATCAGTATCCGTCACCAATAATTGATAGATTCCAATTTGATTAATAATTGCACTATCCGCTGAGAGACTACTTGTGATATTTCCATTATCTGAAGACCATTCGTAAACAATATTTGCACCTTGAGTAGATTGGCTACCATTTAAGGTAAGAATCGAGTCTTTGCAGTTTAATTCTATAGGTGGAAAAATATTCGCAGTCGGGCGATTCGGATCATTGAAAACTTCGACAGATTCCATTTTGCTACAGGTGACTCCATTTAGATTGTAGGTGATGGTCAAAGTATAAATACCTGCTCTGTTGGCTTCAATTTCTTCTGTATTAAAAGCGCTTAAAATATTTCCATTAGAAGTTGCCCATTCATAAAAATAGCCAACTCCGCCTGAAGAATTTGAACCATCTAAGTTGATTGGATTACCATCGCAATCAATTAAATCAGGCGTTTCAATTATGACTTCTACCTCAATTCTTTCAACAGTAACTGTTTCTGAATCCGTACAAAAATTGACGCCATCATCATAAGTTATGGTCAAGGTGTAATCTCCTTCTTTATCAACTTCAACTATAGATTCATCATTTACACCGACAATGTTTCCATCTGGAGTTGTCCATTCATAAAAATAATCTGACCCGCTTGAAGAATTGGATCCATCAATAAAAACAGCATTTCCAAAACAGTCGATTGCAGGAGGAGTTACGATATCAATTTCAACCTCAATTTTTTCAACCATCACACTTGTACTTTGGGTGCAAATTGTTCCATTGTCATTGAATGATACTTCTAAGATATATTCCCCTGGCTCATCGACTTCAATTGTTCTAAGAAAATCTGGACCAATTATATTACCACCTATTGTAGTCCATTGAAATGCAATTCCTGGCCCTTGAGAGGAACCAGAACCATCTAATACAATTGGATTACCGTCGCAATCAATTAAATCAGGATCAGCAATAACAGCTCTAACTAATGAATTTTGAACATTGATGCTTTCTGTTTTCGAACAAAGAATTCCATTCGCATCATAAGTTACCGTTAGAAAATAATCAGCTGCAACATTAACTTCAACGGTTGATTGATCAATCGGTCCAATAATATTTCCAGCAGAAGTTGTCCATTCATAAGAGTATTCAGAACCCATTGAAGAATTCGAACCATCAATAATAATTGGCGTATTT
>CALHBQ010000100.1 GCA_937930815.1 uncultured Saprospiraceae bacterium
TGTACCTGAGATACCAGCCTCATCTAATTCTTTTCTAAAACGTTGAATCCACAGTGCCGCTGCTGCTGCAATTTGTGGCGTAGCAGAAGAAGTTCCTCCTCCGCTCAATGACCACCATTTTGTTTTTTCATTTGCGCCAGTGCGAGATGCCCAGGGCAAGTTTGGCGTATAAGCCGCCAAAGAAGAACCCATCAAACTCGATGGACCGAAATTCCCCTGCATATATTCTGAATGCGAAAAACCGTCTTGATTTTTTGGTTTCTTACATGGATTCGCGTCAAAAACATAAGGATAATCGTTGCAAGTAACACCGCAAGCGGCAATCACTCTTTCCCAACGAGCGGGATATAAAAGACATTTTGGTAAAAATGATTTTGGGCCTTTTACCCAACTGTTGCCAGCAGCGGAAACGATGGTTACGCCATTTTCGTAAGCTCGATTGACTGCACGCGCCCATTTGATAGAAGGAATCCCAGCCATCGACATCGTCACGACATCACAGCCGATATCAGTCGCATAATCAAGCGCCTCAGCGAACGCAGAAGTCTTTATCAACGCCACACTATCTGCCAGTCTGATCGGAACGACTTCTGCCAAAGGAGCCCCGCCAAAATCATCATCGAATTTTACCTTTCCATCAAAAGAATCCACTTTTCCACCTGCTAAAATTGCCATGGTTGCGGCACCATGCCATTGTTGCTCGAGACTTGTTCCTTGGTCAGTATCTGTTGCATCTTTAAAATCATCGCCTGAGACAAAACTTCTACCTTCTTTTTTATTTAAATGTCTTGGTAAAAAAGGATGCTTCGGGTCATAACCCGTATCGAAATGACCAATTTTTACACGCTTTGTTCCATTATCAAAATAAGGCGCAGCGATTTCACGTGCCTTTTTAAGTTGCGAGTGTAAATCATCCAAATGCCATGCATGCGGATGATTGTGTTTGTGATCTTCATCAGGTTGTGGCCAATTTTTTAAAAACCCAGACGCTCCTGCCATTCTTGACTTGGGAAGTGTTTTCGGGTCGAAAAGCAGGTGTTCGGTATCTGGCTCTACAAAATCAATTGGTTTGCCTTGTTGAAAAAAATGCTCCATCAGTTCATGTGCTTCATCCCATGCATTTTTTCCACTATCACCATCTGTATGAACAACATATTGCTCCTTTTCAACTGGCGTCGCAGTTGTTTTTTTCTTCCTCGACTTTACGGTTTCAACCGCGTATTTAGAATCTTTTACAGAAAGAGAAGACTTACGAATCGTTTTGGCGCGCTTCGTTCCTTTTGTGATTTCTATGATGAAGGTTTTCGACATTTTTTTGATTGTTTGATGAACGCAAAGGCGCAAGGACGCAAAGTTCATTTCCGCTAAAATAGAAAATGGTCTGCAAAACCATGTTTTGCAGACCATTTTTTTCGTCAACCGTTTCCGCCAATCGTCAGCAAAGCGGCCGTTTTCCGTCATTCGTCTTTTAACCCATTTCCTGAACGACCTCCGTTACTTCCGGTATCATTCTTTTCAACATCCCTTCAATTCCTGCTTTCAAGGTGACAGATGAAGAAGGACATCCGCTACATGCACCTTGCATGATGACGAAAACTTTTCCTTGCTCGTATTTTTTGAATTCGATATTTCCACCGTCCATTTCAACGCCTGGTCGAACGTAGGTGTCAATCAAATCTTTAATCTTTTTGACGATTTCTACATCATCGCCTGAGTAGTCATAACTCACGCCACGCTCTTCTTCAATCTTTTCCATTGCTTCCGCGAAACCTTCGTTGATTGGTGGCTTTTCTTCGGCAACATATCCTTTGATGAATTCTTTGAGTTTCATCATAATATCGCTCCACTCGTAGTTGAATTCCTTATTGACGGTCACGAAATTATTACAGACATAAACCCCTTTCACATAAGGAAGCTCGAAAAGCTCGGTTGCCAATGGCGACCACTCTTTTGCAAATTCTATATCTTTAAAATCTGCCGTCCCTTGATAAATCATTCTATTCGTTACGAATTTCAATGATTCTGGGTTAGGCGTCTGTTCGGTGTATATTAGTACTGGACTTTTTACAGCTGTATCCATGATTAGTATTTTTGTTCGCAAAGTTAACGCAATTAGTCTTTTGTTGGTTTGAAAAGAATGGGTATTTCTTACTTTTTAATGCATTCAAGCAAAGAGTACAGGTCTTTTGACATAAATAATACAATCAGAAAGTAGGAAGGAATCAATGTTCGTCTATTTTTGCGATCAATAAGTGCCGAGATAGAAATAAATATAGAATAAATTCTTGCTTATTTTTGTTCTGATTAAGGCATTTTTTCTTTGCATATCCGTTGATACGGAAATAAAAAATAACGTAAAGCAGAGCAGAAAGAAGTGAGGATTTACTTATACTTATTTTTGTTTTGGCACTTAATTATGATAAAAAAACTTTCCATCATCGTTCCTGCCTATAACGAAGAGGCAACTATCACTACCATTTTCGACAAGTTGAATGAGGTGGAATTGATGAACGACATCCAAAAAGAAATCATCGTTATCAACGATGCTTCTAAAGATACCACTGAGCAAAAGATAAAAGATTATCAATCTGCTCATCCAGAAATGGACATCCGATATCTAAAACATGAAGTCAACAAGGGTAAAGGTGCCGCGCTACGGACTGGTTTCCACCACGCGACTGGTGAGTATTTAATTGTACAAGATGCTGATCTGGAATATGACCCACGTGAGTTTAATATTCTTTTGAGACCAGTGATCGAAGGATTCGCAGATGTTGTTTATGGTTCCCGATTTATGGGTGGCAAACCGCATCGTATTTTGTTCTTCTGGCATAGTATCGGAAATAAATTCTTGACTTCTCTCTCGAACATGTTTACCAATCTGAATTTGACAGATATGGAAACTTGTTATAAATTATTCCGCACCGACATTATCCAATCGCTTGAATTAAAAGAAAACCGCTTTGGCTTTGAACCAGAAGTTACCGCCAAAATGTCTCGAATCAAAGATATTAGAGTTTATGAAGTGGGTATTTCTTACTATGGCCGTACTTATGAAGAAGGGAAAAAGATTGGTTGGCGAGATGGGTTTCGTGCTATTTGGGCGATTTTGAAGTATAATCTTTTTAGTTAATAGCATTATTTTGAATACGAGTTTCGGATTGCAAAAAATGTGCAACCCGAAACTCGCATATCACTATGTAGTCTGCACTTTCTTCTTTCCAACCAAATTCCCCAATCCTCGCTTCAATCTAACCGATAACCAAAACATCACCGGTACTACAATCAAGGTCAAAAAGGTCGCGAAAATCAATCCGTAAATCACCGTCCAAGCCATTGTTCCGAAGAATGCGGCGTTGTCTCCACCGAAATAGATGTTCGGTTCTAAGTCAGTGATTAAGGTCGAAAAGTTGATATTGAAACCTGTAGCCAATGGAATCAAACCGAGGACGGTCGTAATTGCTGTCAGCAAAACCGGACGCAAACGAGTCGCTCCACCGTAAACAATTGCTTCTTTGATTTGGGCGAAGTCCATTCCTTTTCTTCCTGCCAAACTCAACTCTTCGCTCTTTCGAGCAATGGTCAATTTGATATAATCAATCAGAACGATGGCGTTGTTCACTACAATTCCCGCAAGGGAAATAATCCCGACTCCAGTCATAACAATCTCAATATCTCTTCCCGTCATTACATAACCATAGAGAACGCCAATCGTACTGAAAATCACTGATAGCAAAATGATAACCGGCGCAGAAACCGAGTTGAATTGCGCCACCAAGATCAAGAGAATTGCAAATAAAGCAATCAACAAAGCGGAACCTAAGAACGCCATATTTTCTTGTTGCTCTTGTTGCTCGCCTGTGAATTCGTAAGTGTATCCTTCCGGAAAATCATAATCATCTAATGCTGATTGAATACCCAAAATAATTTCATTTGGATTGTAACCTTCCACAACATTGGAGAAAACCGTCACCATTCTTTCTTGATCCTTTCGCTTGATTGCGTCGAAAGTCGAGGTGTAACGTTTTTTTACTAAAGCCGAAATCGGTACTTGAACAATCTGCCCAGAAGCCATACTTCGGAACGTAATCATCTGATTCAAAACTTGATCAATATTGTAGCGATAATCTGAATTCGCACGAATGACAATCGGATGATCATCATCTCCGTCTTTGAATTTTGATATTTCTTTTCCAAAGACCGAAGTCCGAACAGCATCGGCAATTGCGAAAGTTGAAATCTCGAAACGACGCGCTGCTTCTCTATCGATGTCGATGATCATTTCGGGTTTTCCAAGGTTGATATCTTTTTTCAATTCCTCGATTCCACCGATGTTTTGAGCATTGATATGATTGATAACATCCTCAGAAAGATTTGCCAAAGTTGTTACATCTTCTCCTTGAATTTCGATATTAATCGGATTTCCTGTTGGAGGTCCAGCGGCGTCTTTGGCAAGTACCATTTTTACACCCGGAACTCCTTTCAAACCTTGTCGGATTTCATCCATAATCGCCCAAGTATCTTTTCCGTTTCGATCTTCCGCTTTCACGAAAGTGACCGTCAAACGAGCTTTTTGCGGAGAGGCTGTAAAATCAGGGCCTGCATTCGGATCGGAAGTATTTTCTCCAATTTGAGCCAAAACGGCATCAACGACGTCACGGTGCGGTTCGATGATTTTTACTACCTGCGCTTCCAAATCTTTCATGATTCGGTTGGTTGCTTCAATGTCTTTTCCCATCGGCAATTCGACGAATGCGTTGATATAATTTGGCGGCGGATCAGGAAACAAAACCACTTTTGGTGGAAATACGCCCATTAGCGCAAACGAAGAAATCAACAATCCAATCGTTCCTATAAAAATCAAATACGGCATCACGCCTTTTAGTGCAAAGCGAATAAATTTATCATATCCTCTTTCCAAGATAGGAAGGACTTTATTTTGAAAAATAAAAGAACCCGGACGAAGTAAGAAGTGATTGAGAAATGAAATTGCCGCTGAGAATACTAAGATATTTCTAAGCCACATCACTCCACCGAAATGCGCAGCGACAGCTAATAAAATCATCACCAAAACGCCAATCAAATTATTTCGAGTCTTACGTTTTCGAGCTGCTGCGTCGTCTGCTTTTTCATCGACTTTCATCAATGCGGAAGTCAAAACCGGATTGATAACCAACGCCACAAAAAGTGAACAAGACAAAACAATAATCAACGTAATTGGCAAATATCTCATGAACGAACCCATGATCCCCGGCCAGAAGGCAAGGGGAACAAATGCCGCCAAAGTCGTCGCCGTCGATGCGATAATCGGAACGGCAACCTCGCCTGTTCCGTATTTCGCGGCATCGGGCCCGGAGTAGCCTTCTTGCATATATCTGTAGATATTCTCGACGACCACAATCGCATTATCCACGAGCATTCCGAGTGCGAGAATCAGTGAGAAAAGCACCATCATATTCATCGAGTAGCCAATCGCTTGCAGTACAACAAAACCAATCAACATCGACAACGGAATTGCTGCTCCCACAAACATTGCGTTACGCAAACCAAGGAAAAACAACAAAACCAAAACCACCAAAATCACCCCAGAAATAATACTATTTTCGAGGTTGGAATTAAGGCTTTCTGTCTGAATCGACATGTCGTTGAAAAGCGTAATGCTCAAATCTTCAGGCAACGCCGTGCCTTCTGACGCAGCAATGATTTCCTTAATTTTGGAAGCCGCTGTAATTACATTTTCTCCACGTTTCTTGATGACATCAAGAGAAATAACTGGTAACAAATCAGCTCGGGCAATACTCGTTCTATCCTGAAAACCATAAGTAACTGTTGAGAAATCTCTCATGTAAATCGGTCGCTGACGTTCTGATTTTACGATAACATCGCTGATTTCAGCTGGGTCTTCAAACTGACCGACGATGCGAATA
The DNA here is from genome assembly GCA_937930815.1 of uncultured Saprospiraceae bacterium. Classification (GTDB taxonomy): domain Bacteria; phylum Bacteroidota; class Bacteroidia; order Chitinophagales; family Saprospiraceae; genus JAGQWW01. The sequence continues at coordinate 5,928 of CALHBQ010000100.1, forward strand.
TTTCTTCGAAATTCATCACTCAAAATTTCTCCACCAGACATCGTCATGTTTTCCTGACCGATTGCCTGAGCCACATCGCTATACGAAACTTTAAGCGCTTGCATTTTTTGCAAATCAACTTCGATTTGTACTTCGCGTTCCATAACGCCTTTCATATCTACTTTCGAAACCTCTTTCAAATCTTCAAATCGGTCTTCGAGATATTCGGCGTATTCGCGTAATTGTTCGTTGCTATAATTTCCAGAAACGTTGACCGACATGATCGGTGCATCCGCCATATTTACTTCGATTACTTCTGGATCTCGATCCAAATCGGTCGGTAATTCATTTTTTGCTTTATCGACGGCATCCTTCATTTTTCGGACGGCGTCATCAAATTCGACATCAGAATTGAACTCTGCAACAATCATCGAATAATCCTGCATCGAAGAAGAAGTCACTTTTTTGATTTCTGCAACTGACCCCAATTCTTTCTCAATCGGTCGAGTAATCAAACTCTCAATATCTTCCGCCGAGTTACCGAAGTAAACGGTATTGACAAAGATTTGAGGAAAATTAATCTCTGGATATGCCTCTTTCGGAATGCTCGTATAGGAACTAACTCCGAAAACGATAACCATGAATGTGAGTATAAAAATACTCGTCGCATTGTCTACCGCGAGGGTCGTCAATCCGAATTTTTTTAAGCCTTTTTTGATGATATTTTCTTCAGACATTAGTCATTATTTTTTAAAACCATATAAGGCATTTAAGGACATATAAGATTAGCAAACAAAAAAAATATATGCTCTCACATGTCTTAATATGGTTCAATTTTAAATTTACTCCCCAACATTCTTAACCTCAATCATCTCCCCATTATTCACAAATCTCGCTCCGTCTACAATCAAGGTTTCTGTTCCGTCAAGACCTTTGGTTATAATGATTTCTCCATCATAACTTTCGCCAGTTTCTATGATAACTTGCTTTGCTTTTCCACCATCGGCAACATAAACATATGTTTCTCCAGCCGTATTTTGTTGGATAATTGAGAGCGGCGCAAGAATCGCATCTTTGACTGTTAGGTCATTGATTTTCATCAAAGCCAAAAGGTTTGGTTTATAAATTCCACTTGCGTTATTGAGGTTGACTTCTACTTTGAAAGTTCTGTTAGATGGGTCAATTGTTTTTCCGATAAGGGAAACGCGACTGTTTATTTCTTTGCCTAATGCAGGGAAATTGATGACCACTTTATCACCTTTTTTTACTGCTGCCAAGTATGACTCCGGTGCGTCCGTTTCGACTTTTACTTTCGAAGTATTCAAAATCTGAACAATCGGCATCCCTGGACTTGCCATCTCTCCTGCTTTGGTAATCACCCGTTCTGCAATACCAGAAATGGGCGCGTAAACATTGCTTTTTGTTTGTTGAAAATTCAGTGTCTCCAAAGAAGCCTCCATTCTTTCTACATTATTCTTTGCTTGTAAATATTGAATTTCAGAACCTATTTTTTGTTCCCACAAACGAGATTGGCGCGTGTAAACATCTCTTGCTAATTCAAGCGCTTTATTCAATTCAGCCTTTTGTTTATCCAACTGCTCCATGTCAACTTTTGCAATCAATTGACCTTTACGAATATTGTCTCCTTCTTTGATTGACATCTGAATGATTCTTCCCGGCACTTCAGAAGTAGCACTCACTAAGTCATCAGATTGAATCGTTCCTTGCAACTCTACAAAGCGATTGAAATCTTTTTTAACAACAGGTTGTGTTGAAACCAATCTTTTAGATTCCTTTTTAGGTTCTAATTTTTCTATCTCTTTTTCGATAGAAGCAATCTCTGTTTTAAGAGCAGTTAGCGCTGCTTTTTTGTCTTTGAGATATGTTTTTTTTCCGTCCAAATCTTCGGGGATTCCTGCCTCTCCGCCTCCACAGCTAACGAGGAATAATACCAAGGTTGAAAATAATAGGATGTTTTTCATTGTATATCTTTTATGTGGTGATTTTACTTTTTGATTTATAATTTGCCGAGTGCTTTATCCAAATCTGTTTTTGCGACAAGCAACTCGTAAAGTGCATTCGTTGAAGCAGATTGAGCAGCGTACAACTCTCTTTCTGCTTGCGTCAATTCGAGACTTGAACCGACTCCTTCCTTATATTTGATTTGAGAGACGCGGTATATTTCTTCCGCCAATTCCTGACTTTTTTTGGTAATCTCAACAGTTTGAGCGGCATTCAAAAAAGCAGTTTTTGCATTTTGAACTTCGAGCGAAACGCCTCTCTCAAACTCTGCTTTTTGGATGGCTACCTTTTCTACTTCCAATTTTGCTTTTTGCATTTTGGCTCTTTTTTCAAAGCCATCAAAAATTGGTAAATTTAAAGTAGCACCCACAACAGAGGTTGTAAACCAAGGATTGTCTTTTGTGTCAAAAAGGTTATTGCGCTGTAACTGTTTGCTATAACTTGCAAAACCAACGACGTTTGGCAAATAACCTGCTTTGACATTTTTGATACCTAAATCTGCTAATTCTTCGCCTACCAAAATCACTTCATATTCTGGTCGTTGGCTAATATTCAATTCTTCTTTTACTACTTCTCCAAGATCATTAGCAACCAACATCGCATCCAAATTTCCTTCCGCCACAATTGGTTGATCAATCGGATAACTCATCTGGAATTTCAATAAATTATAGCTCAGTTGAATCAAACGGTCGATTTTGTTCAATTCTAATTGAAGGTTATTGAGCGATAATTCTAATCTATCTACGTCTAATTTCTCAGCAAAACCATTTTCATAAATAGCCCTCGTTTCTCGAAGTGTATTTTCAAGGTTTGAAATATTTTTAACAAATGTCTCCCTATTTCTTTGCGCAATTAGCACAGCCAAAAAGGCTTTTTGCACATTCAGCTTTATATCTAATTCAGGAACCTTTGCTTGTTTCGCAACTAAGTCTCTATATAATTTCTGCGCTTCCAAACCAACAAAAAAAGAACCATCAAAAAGTAAGGCTTGCAATTCTAACCCAGCCGTCAAATCATTGGAAGTACCGAATTGAGCAGGTTGACCTGTAGTAGAAGGTGGTGGAACTTGAGAAGGATCTATTAAGCTATAACCCACTAATTTTCCATCAATCGCCGGACTAATAAAGTCTGGGAAAATGACTGTTGGAATGTTAGGAAAATACTTATAACTGACGCTTCCATTCAATTTAGGAATTCCGATGGATTTGTATTCTAAAATATTCCCTTCTGCCTCTTGAACAGCATTTTGCTCCAACTTCAGTTGATTGCTATTTTGGATAGCATACTCCGTCGCTTGTTCCAAAGTAAAACTTTGTTGCGCCATAAGATTTACCCCTAAAAACAGCAGGAAAATCAAGGTGATTAATTTATTCATAAGTATGTGCTTTGGTGATTTCTATTCTTTTGCTAAATATTTTTCGAGTAGTTTTTTGCCTTTCGGAGAAACAATACCATAAAGGTGATATTTGATAAATTCGTTCATCAAGTGCCGCCTATCATATTTCCTCAATGGAAAAATTGTTTCTTCAACTAATGAAAATGTTTGTGCTACATATAATTTGGAGACAATATTCATATCAAAATCATCTCGGTACAATCCTTCTTCTATCCCCTTTTTAAAATTTTCTATAATCACACCTCCAGCATGTTCTTGGTGTAAACGTTCCATTACATCCCATGATTTTCGATAATATTTTTTCATATCGTAAATCAGGGTTGGAGAAATTTCGCGTAATTGTTCCAGACTATATCTAGCAATTCCCAACATTTCATCAATCGCATTTTTAGACTCTGCTGTGATTTTTGTACATGCTTTTATTTCTTCCTCTGCGTGATTGTACATGATTTTCAAAACCAAATCGGCTTTGTTCTCAACGTACTGATAAAGCGTTTTTTTGGAAATCCCCAACTCACGCGACAAGTCCTGCATCGTGATACTTTTGATACCCACTCGCATGAAAAGTGCTTCTGCCTGACTTAGTATTTTTTGTTCTTGTTCGGTCATATTTTCAATTACGGCGCAAATATACAAACATTAAACAATGGAAACTTTTTTCGTGTTGAAAGTTTCCAAAGTTTTTTATCAGCTGTTTTTAATCTTCGATGAGGTGTGGAAAATAGCGGATGAACTGAAATGTAACTTTGTTTCAAAAAATAAGATATACAACCAATTCAGCTGTTAAACTGTCGTTAAAAGGTAATTGGGTTTCAACGAGGAAGAGACCTTATCGTTTATTTTTGTACAAACACATATTTGAAGATTTTAAAAATTCATTTTTTTCTTAATTCATCAAAAACTAACCAAGAATGAAACAGATACTTTCTTTAGTTGCCGCAGCCGTGATAGGAGGACTTTTAGTTTTAGGTGGCAATTATTACCTAAATCCTAATGCAGCCAATTTGGCGCAACAAGACAATTTTTCCAAAGAGATTAAAAACGTAAACGTAAGTGCTGCTAATGGAGCCGCGCCACTCGATTTTGTTGCTGCTGCAGAAAAAGCGATGCCTGCCGTCGTGCACATCTCAGCAGAAGGAGCGCAAGCGACTACCCGTAGTTCAGGTGATCCACTCAGAGATTTCTTTGAAGGATTTGGTCAACGAGGCCCTCAAAAAGGCACCGGCTCTGGGGTGATTTATTCCAATGACGGATACATCATTACCAACAACCACGTAGTTGATTTTGCCGAAAAAGTTGAAGTAACACTCAACGATAACCGAAAATTTTCTGCTACCGTAATTGGAACTTATCCAAAAGCAGATTTAGCAGTTCTAAAAATAGAGGCAGCTGGCTTACCAACACTTCGCCAATCTGACTCCGATGGAGCCAAAGTAGGTCAGTGGGTTTTAGCAGTTGGAAATCCATTCAACTTAAATTCAACCGTAACTGCTGGTATCATTAGTGCATTGGGAAGAGACATCAATATCATTAAAGGAATCGATGCGATTGAGTCGTTTATTCAAACAGATGCAGCGGTCAATCCAGGAAATAGTGGAGGTGCGTTGGTTGATGCGCAAGGAAGATTGTTGGGAATCAATACAGCGATTTCTACGCGTACCGGCTCTTTTGAGGGGTACTCATTTGCTATTCCAATCAACATCGTTTCGAGAATAGCAGACGATATAATTGAGAATGGAAGTTACCAAAGACCCTATTTGGGCGTCTCAATCGTCGAACTAGATGATGAGTATGCTCAGGAGTTAGGTTTGAATGTTTCTCAAGGAGTTGTCGTCGAACAATTGATGGACGGCGGTTCTGCACAATTCGCAGGTATGTTGCCAAAAGATGTAATTGTAGCAGTGGATGGAAAAACAATTCAGTCAGTTCCTGAACTTCAAGAGGCTATCGGGCGTTCTAATGTTGGAGAGACTTTATCGATGAGAGTTATTAGAAGAGGAGAAACGCAAGAAATTCCTGTAAGACTAAAAGCTGGCTAGGTTTTTGCAATAGAACCAAGTGTAACTTTTATCTACAATTTAGAAATAATTAACATACTTGACGAAACAAATTATTGTGGCTTTCGGTTAAGTATTACATTATAAAGAAACTTGTTTAAAGTTGGTTTTTCGTTTTGTTTTGATGCGTCTGTCTTATTTTAAGGCAGACGTTTTTTTATGCCTTGAAAGGAAAAATTGAATAATTTTTCGAGGACAACGACGTGTCGTTCGAGCGCAGCCGAGAACACAAAAGCGAAGATCGATCTCCGCTCTTTCGTTCTCGGCTGCGCTCGAACTCCGACTTATCTGTTATCTAAAATTCTTAATCGCCTTCTCCAAACTTTTACTAAAACGGTAAACATCTTCAAAAGAATTATAGAGTGGAACTGGCGCGATTCTAATGACATCTGGCTCTCGCCAATCAGCAATTACGCCTTCTTTCGTTACCAAATCAAATAATTTTTTATCGGCATTTTTCACCTGTATAGAAAGTTGACAACCTCGTTGTTTTGGGTTAGCTGGAGTTATAATTTTGACCGTATCTTCTCCGAGTTGATTGACTAAAAATTCGAGATAGCCTGTTAGTAACGTCGCCTTTTTACGCAATTTTTTCATACCAGCTTCCTCATAAATTTTTAGGGAAGCCCAAATCGCTGCCATCGACAAAATCGGAGGATTACTCAACTGCCATGATTCCACACCTGGAATTGGATCAAAACCATCTCGCATTTTAAAACGGGTCTTTTTGTTGTGCCCCCACCAACCTGCAAATCGTGGCAAGTCTTTATCATGTGCATGTCGCTCATGGATAAAAGCACCCCCCAAACTTCCTGGCCCAGAATTCAAATATTTATAGGTACACCAAACCGCGAAATCACATCCTGAATCATGGAGTTTTAACTCAACATTCCCTGCACCATGGGCGCAATCGAATCCGACCATACATCCTTTTGCATGCCCCCACGCGGTGATTTTTTTCATATCGAAAAATTGCCCCGTGTAGTAGTTGGTATTACCCAACATGATCAACGCAATGTTATCACCTTGCTCATCAATGACTTTTTTGATGTCTTCTTTTCTCAAACATTCTTCACCTTCTCTTGCCTTCAGTTCAATCAAACATTTCGCAGGATCGAGGCCATGATGTTTTATCTGAGATTCCACGGCATATTTATCGGAAGGAAAAGCATCTGCTTCGATAACGATCTTTTTTCTTTTTCCTTTTGGTCTGTAAAAAGAAACCATCATCAAGTGCAAATTCACCGTGAGTGTATTCATTACAACGACTTCAATTGGCTTTGCGCCAACGACTTTGGCCATAGCTTTGGTCAAAAATTCGTGATATGGCATCCATGGATTTTTCGCATAAAAATGACCTTCCACGCCGTAGTTTTGCCAATCAACCAATTCTTGTTGGAGCGCGGCGGCGGTATCTTTTGGCTGTAAGCCAAGCGAGTTTCCACACAAATAAATGTAGGGTTTTCCATTCTCCTGTTTTGGTAAGTGAAATCGTTTTCTGAAACCTCTTAATGGATCTGCTTTGTCCATTTTTTTAGCGAAAGCTAAACCCGTTGAATACTTTGCCATTCTTTTCTAAACTTAAATTATTACTTGAATGGGACACGGATTGAATGGATTTTAAAACGATTAAAACGGATAAAATCAGTTCTAATCCAAATAGATCCGTTCAATCCGTGTCCTATTATTCTATTTATACTTTATGCAAATGTTCTTAGGCTCTGTAAAAAAGCGAAGAGCTTCGAATCCACCCTCGCGTCCAACGCCAGAACTTTTGACACCTCCGAAAGGCGTTCGCAAATCACGATGCAACCAGGTGTTAACCCAAACGATACCCGCTTGGATTTTCTTTGCAATTCGTTGCGTGCGTGATAAGTTTTCCGTCCAAATGGTACAGGAAAGACCATAATCTGTAACATTGGCAAATTGCAATGCTTCGGCTTCTGTTTCGAACGGCATGATGGTAACAACTGGGCCGAAAATTTCTTCTAAATTGGTTCGGCAATCATGTGGTAAACCTTCTATGATGGTCGGTTCGATGTACCAGCCATTTTCATGACCTTCAGGTTGGACGGTATTGCCACCTGTGAGAATTGTTCCGCCTTCTTCTTTTGCCAATTTGATATAGGAAAGTATTTTTTCAAAATGTGGTTTTGAAACGATAGCGCCAATATTTGTATCGGCTGCTGTTGGTGCGCCGATTTTCAATTTCTTTGTTCGTTCAACAAAGTCCTTTTTGAATTTTTCATAAAGCGGTTTTTCAACTAAAATCCGCGAACCACAAAGACATATTTGCCCTTGATTTGCAAAAGAAGAACGCACCGTCGTATCCAACATTAAATCATAATCGCAATCTGCGAAAATGACATTTGGGTTTTTTCCACCCATTTCCAGCGAAATTTTCTTGAACATTGGCGCAGCGACGCTCGCAATTTCTCGACCAACGCGCGTGCTTCCTGTAAAGGAAATTGCTTTAACGCCGGGGTGCTTCACCATACTTGCGCCCACTTTGAGACCATCGCCATGAAGGATGTTTAAAACGCCTTTCGGCAAACCTGCTTCTATGCAAATTTTAGAAAAAAGAAAAGCCGTCATCGGCGTTACCTCGGAAGGTTTTGCGATGACCGTATTGCCCGCTGCCAATGCAGGAGCAATTTTCCAAGTGAATAAATAAAGCGGTAAATTCCACGGAGAAATCGTTCCAATCACGCCAATCGGAGAGCGCAATGTATAATTGATTGCGTCCGCCATCTCATGTGATTCCGACGAAAATTGGGTGATTGCCTGTGCAAAAAATCTGATATTCGAAGAGGCTCTTGGAATGTCTACTTTTCGAGCGAGAGACAGTGGTTTTCCGTTGTCGAGTGATTCAGCTTGCGCGAGTTCTTCGTGTCTCTCATCAATCAAATCTGCGATTTTCACTAAAATCTGACTGCGCTTATCGACTGACAAATTTGCCCAATCCTCAAAAGCAGCATTGGCAGCTTGATAGGCTGATTCCACTTCTTCCTCACCAGAATCAGGGACTCCGCCATAGACTTCACCTTTGGATGGATCGAATAAATCCAAATATTTTCCAGAGGTAGGAGCCTTTAATTCTCCGTTTATATAATTTGCTAAATTCATTTTCTAATAATAAGTTTCTCCCTTTTCCGCCATCGCAACCAAAGAAGCAGGTGGCGCAAATCGAACGCCGTATTTCTCTTTCAATTCATTCATACGATTGACGACATTTTGGATGCCCATCGTGTCCATGTGCCTGAATGGGCCGCCAGTGAAAGGCAAATAGCCCATGCCGAAAACAGCACCCAAATCACCATCGGTTGGATTGGCAAGGATGCCATCGTCGAGGCAACTAATCGCTTCTTTCAAAAGCAACATAATTGCTCTATCTTGAATTTCTTCAGCTGGTAATGTTTGCTTGCCATCACCTTTGAAATATTTATAAGCAGATGCATCGACGCCTGCTCTTTTACCTTTCGAATCGTAAGTGAAAAATCCTTTTTTATTTTTCTTCCCTTTTCTACCATCGGCGTTCATTCTTATGACTGCATCGTTGACTGTCATGCCTTCTTTCGCGGAAGCGAAATCGCTAAAACTTTCTGTCACATGCGCCACGATATCTAAGCCAACTTCTTCTGCCAACGTGATTGGGCCGACAGGGAATCCTTTTTTCAAAAGTGTTTTATCGACAGTATCAATACTTAAACCTTCGTCAATCATCGTCAGACATTCATTCGAGTAAGGTGCCAAAATCCGATTGACATAGAACCCAGGACCGTCTTTGACAACGATACAAGTTTTGCCTTGTTTGATGCCCATATCGTAACAGGAAGCAATTACCCAATCGGCCGTTTTATCCGTTTTCACGATTTCTAAAAGTGGCATTTTAGGAACAGGTGAGAAGTAGTGCATACCGATTACGTTCTCTGGTTTCTTCGCATGTTCCATCATTTCGGTAACGGAAAGAGAAGAGGTGTTGGTTGCAAAAATTACGTCTTCTTTACAGTTCTTTTCCACATCACCGATGATGATTTTCTTCAATGACATTTTTTCCAAAACAGCTTCAATAACGACGTCTGCGTTTTGGAAATTATCGTAAGTCAATTGCCCGTTCACATTTCCGATTTGCTTTTCAGCAGCGACTTTTGTGATGGAACGTCTTTTCAATTTCTTCGCAATGCTTTTCCAAATTTGTTGGTAAGCACTGGTTAACATTTCTTGTTTGATATCTTTCAAAAGAACGTTGATGCCTTTCGTTGCACTTACTTCTGCGATACCTGCGCCCATGAAACCTGCGCCAATCATGCCGAGTGTCTCTAGTGGTTTCGCACCTTCATATGGATTCTTTTTATTGTCGGTCATGCCGAAGAATATCGCTCTCAATGCTTTACTTTCTGGCGTCAACATCAATTTTTCGAACAACTCCAACTCTTTTTCAAAACCTGCTTTTTTGCCTTTTCGAATCCCTGTTTCTACACAATCAATAATTGCAGGAATCGCTGGGTAATTGCCCTGCGATTTTTTCATCGCCATCTTTTTCGCTTGACTGAAAAGGATGCCTCTTCCCAAACTACTTTCGAGTGCCTTTTCGGCAAACGTTAATTTAGATTTCCGTTCAATTGGCTTTTTGAGCAATCGTTTTGCCATCATGACAGCTGCTTGTTCGAGTTTACCTTCGTCCGTCAATTCATCTACCAATCCCCATTTTTTAAGTCGGAAAGCATCGATTTGTTTTCCAGTCAGCATCATGTCTAATGCTTTTTGGATTCCAATCAAACGAGGCAATCTTTGCGTTCCACCGCCTCCAGGAAGAATACCGAGTTGTACTTCTGGCAAGCCCATTTTAGTACGTGGAGATTTGGTCGCAATACGCGCATGACAAGCCAATGAAAGCTCTGTCCCTAAACCAACTGCTGCACCATTGATAGCTGCAACGAATGGTTTTTTAGAAGCCTCAATCTCATCCAAGGTATCATGCCCTTTCTTTTG
>CALHBQ010000101.1 GCA_937930815.1 uncultured Saprospiraceae bacterium
TTCTTAAGAATTCCACTCAATAAAATACGGAGAGCTTTATGATCTTCAATTACTAAAATTCTCTTGGGCTTACTCATTGATAATTTTTATTAAATCTCTTGTAATGTTTTTATATTCATTCTTTTCAATGTTGAGGGTGACATTTTAGAATATACAATGGTTTGTATGTTTGAGAGGATTATAACACAAAAGTAAGGCAGTTTTATAGATAACTCAAATTTTTCGACCGAAAATTTGTCACAAAAACTGGGTATTTTTCAGATTAATCCTTCTTCGATTTCTTTAACTGCACAATATTCCTTAAGGTATAGTGCAATTGAAGTTTTATTCTAAATTCTTATTTAATTCGAAATTTTCTTTGGTTTTTGCATTTTTTCTATCAGCTAAAGAGAATTTTATTTAGTGTGAATGTTTCTTCTATTTGACTGAGATGTTTATAAAATGTAACTTATTTTATGTCACAAATTTAAACAAATATTACAAATAAAACAAATTTATATAATAAAATAATAAATATATAATCGTTTGAAACCTGATTAAGATTAATATTTTATGCTAAATGAAGCTGGTTTATTAAATGAAATCCATTAGGAATAATTTTTGACATACTAAAGTGCTTGTAGTAATTCTCATTTTACTTTTCAATTGTTCCGTTATTAAAAAAGATTAAAAACTGTAAATTGGCATTTTAATAATCCTTGTCAATTCTGATTAATAATTTTTTGGACGGGACTCATGATAATTTTTTGAAATAAAAATAAAAAAGTGGTTTACCTTTTTTGGATTTTATTAGGACTTGTTTTCTATACCTACATAGGTTACGGAGTCGTCTTGTGGTTTTTGGTGAAGATTAAACATCTCTTTTTTGGAAAAGCGGAAGCACCTAAACCAAGTGATTGGCCAAATATAACTTACGTTGTAGCCGCATGGAATGAAAAGAAATGGATGCAGAAAAAGATTCAAAACGGTTTGGATTTTGATTATCCAGTAGATAAAATCCATCATTTGTATGTAACTGATGGATCTGATGATGGAACACCTGATACAATTAAGGCTTTTCCTTTTCCTGACGATGTTAGTTTTTCTGTTCACCATAGTCCTGAACGAAAAGGAAAAATTGCGGCAGTAGAAAGAATAATGGAATTTGTTGAAACGCCAATCGTTGTTTACTCCGATGCAAATACAGAAGTAAATAAGGAAGCGATGAAAAACATGATTCGTCATTATGAAAATCCAAAAGTCGGGGCAATCTCTGGCGAAAAAAGAATTGCTGTTTCTGACTCAGATTCGGCTACAGCAGGAGAAGGAATTTACTGGAAATATGAATCATTTTTGAAAAAATTAGACTCTCAATTTTACTCGGCAGTAGGAGCTCCTGGCGAATTGTTTTCGATAAGGACAAAATTTTATAGACCTGTTCCTCCTGATACATTGGTAGAAGACTTCTTCTTAACAATGAGTATCGCTAAAGACGGATATAAGATTGTATATGAGCCAGACGCTTATGCTGTTGAGGCAAAATCAGCTTCTGTTGGAGAGGAAATGAAAAGAAAGATAAGAATTGGTGCAGGAGGGCTTCAGGCAGTTTACAGGCTTTCACCTTTACTCAATATTTTCAAACATGGTAGGTTAAGCTTTCAGTATATCTCTCATAGAGTGTTACGGTGGACACTTGCTCCATTAGCTTTACCATTTATTTTTGTTCTAAATTTTTTCTTAGCACAAGATGGGAGTCCAATGTATAAATATCTCTTTTATGCTCAAGTCGTCTTTTATTTATTTGCTGTATTGGGGTATCTTTTAGAAAAGCAAAAAATGAAAATCAAAGCTTTTTTTGTTCCGTATTATTTTTGCATGATGAACTATTCGATGTACCGAGGTTTAGGAAGATTAATAAAAGGAAGTCAATCAGTGCTTTGGGAAAAAGCTAAAAGAGATGATGAATAAGATTTAGCTTTAAAACGTTGTCATAAATAAAAAATGGGGGTTCGATTGCTCGAACCCCCATTTTAATATATTCAATTATTCTATCGTTTGATGAATTTCTGAACCTCTGCTTCAACTCCGTTTTTATAAGTTACACGTAACATATAAACGCCTGCAGTTAAATTTTCAAGATTCAATTCTTTTCTAGTTGCATCTTTATCCATAAAGTCTCTTAATACAACCTGACCTCTTGAATTGATAATCTCAATTGATCCTGCAGCATTGAAAGTGTCAAATCTTTCTACAACAAAATCATTTTGAGTAGGATTCGGGTAAACAAAAACATTTTCTGAACCCCAAATTACCTGAACTTTCTCAACGCTTGATGTAGCGGTCATTCCATCATTCAATCTCAACACATTGATTCTGTAATGAGCTTCACCTCTTTTTGGATTTGAATCCATAAAGCTGAAATAACTCATGTTGTTAGAATCACCCATTGCGTTCATTTCTGCGATGGTTGAAAAGTCAATTCCATTTGCAGAGCGTTGGATTTCAAATTTGTAATCACCATCAGGTAACAATGAAGACCAATCTAACTTAACTTCTTTTGTACCATTTACAGCACTCTTGAAGATGATAGCAGGTGGACAATCATTTTCCAATGATAGTCTTAATACTTGCATTGCTCCACTACAAGTTGGAGTATTTACAGTAAGTTTTACAATTGGGTTTGGATTGTTACCAGTATAAGTTGTAGAAGCACTTCTGCTTCCTGAAGTCCCAGGAGTTGCAGTATTAGAAAGTGGTGCTGAATCAAAATCCCATGAGTAAGTTGTACCCGCTCCAAGATCTGGAGTAGAGAAACTAATTGATTCACCAGGACAGAAAGTCGGTCCACCAATAATTTCAGCTAAGTTCGGATTGTCAACTGTGATTTTTACAACATTCGTTTCAATTGGAGTAGGGCAGCCTGCTCTCCAAGAGCATCTTACAAAGTAAGTAGTTTGGTAAACTGGTCCTGGATCGTAACTGATACCCGTTGCACCAGTAATGCCAGTGTAAGATCCTCCATTACCAAATTCACTTGCAGTTGTGCTATACATCCACAAATATGTCAAAGCACCTGAACCACCAGTTGGAGCTGTACCAACTAATGTAGTTGGGTCAAATCCAGGTCCACAGAATGTTTGATCAGAAGAAACAACACCTGCGTTTGTATCTTGATTACAAGGAGGTGGTCCTTGAGATAAAGTAACAGAAGCAGTTGTTGTACATCCGTTGCTATCCGTAATCGTAACAGTATAAGTTCCAGGCCCTAAGTTTGAGATTGACTGTGTAGTCGCTCCGTTTGACCAAGAGTAGGTGTATCCAGGTGTTCCTCCGCTTCCATTTGCGGTAGCAGAACCATCATTAGCACCAGCTACAGAAATTTGTCCTGTAATAGTTGCTGTTCCACTTACTGCAGAAGAAGGAGCTGTAATTGTAGTTGAACCTGTTGCTGTACATCCATCTGCATTCGTTGCTGTAACGGAATATGTTCCAGCTCCTAAGTTAGAAATTGAAGATGTAGTCGCTCCATTTGACCATGAATAAGTAACTGGTCCTCCAGAAGTTACATTTGCAGTAGCTGAACCATTATCTGTTCCAAGACATAATGCATTTGTAGATGTAACATTCATCACAGGAGCAGATTCTTCACTTACATTTACTGTAGTTGAAGAAGTACATCCTAAAACATCTGTAACAGTTACGCCGTAAGAACCCACGCCTAAGTTAGAAATATTCTGTGTTGTACCCCCGTTTGACCAAGCGTAAGTATAAGGCGCTGTTCCTCCATTTGGAGTTACAGTTGCTGTTCCTGAATTTGAAGCTCCACAAGGAATGTCCGTAGCACTTCCACTTAAAGAAATAGTTCCACCTGAGCCAATTGACGCTGAACCTGTTCCAGAACATCCACTTCCATCGTTTACAGTAACATTGTAAGTTCCAGGAGCTAAACCTGAAATGTCAGCAGTCGTCATACCATTGCTCCAAGCATAAGTATAATTTCCGCTTCCACCACCTACAGCTACTGTAGCTGTTCCATTATTTGCATCAGCACATGCTTCGTCAGATGTAGCGAAAGTTAATGTTAGAGCAGAACCGCCATCGGCAACTCCAACATTATTATCAATTGATGTACATCCATTTGCATCAGTAACAGTTACTGAGTAGTTTCCAGCAGCAAGACCAGTTTGGTTTTGAGCAGTAGAACCGTTGCTCCATGCAAAACTATATGGCGCAGATCCTCCAGAAGGGTTAACTGACGCAGTACCTAAACTACCACAAGATGCATCTGTAGTTGTTGCATTCGCAGAAATATTTGCACCCGCATTAATTACAACTGAACCAGTTGAAAAACAACCTGTTCCGTCATTTACGGTTACACTATATGAACCAGCACCAAGGCCAGAGATATTGCCAGTAGACATACCATTACTCCAATTGTAAGTGTAGTTTCCAGAACCACCTGCAGCCGTAACTCCAGCAGTTCCGTCATTTCCTCCTCCACAACTTTCGTCAGTAGAGGTGAAGTTAAGATTCAAGCCAGTACCTCCTGCTCCAACTGTAACTGTACTAATAGAAGCACAACCTGTTGCGTCAGTAGCAGTTACTGTATAATCACCAGGAGATAAATTCCCGATAAAAGTACCTGACATACCATTACTCCAAGTGTAAGAATAAGGTGCAACTCCGTTTGATGCGAAAGCCGTAGCTGTTCCATCATCCGATCCACCACAAGTAACATCAGAAGAGTTTACTATTAAATTAACAGAACCTCCAGCTAAAACAACCATTGTATCCTTCACACATCCATTTGCGTCAGTAACGTTTACAATATATGTTCCAGTGGAAAGATTATTGATAGTATTTGTTGTTTGGCCAGTATTCCATAAATAAGTATATGGACCAACTCCACCAGTTGAGTTAATAGTGATTTGCCCTCCATTTCCGTTATTACATCCAGGATCTTGCGAATCTATAGTTAATAAAACCGGTGGTGGCTCACTTACAACTCCAGTACCGATAACCATACATCCGTTAGCATCTGTAACAGTTACAGTATAAGTTCCAGGTCCTAATGGAGAAATAGTAGGAGTAGTTCCTCCAGTATTCCAAACATAAGAATATGGACCAGTACCTCCAGTTACAATAGCATTTGCAGCGCCATCACATGCAAAGGCACATCTTGAATCAAAAGTTGTAACATCAACCGTCAAGGCACCAACTACTCCAATACATGATGCATCAGTACATCCATTTACATCAGTAACTGTTACACAGTATAATCCAGAAGCGAGCCCTGATTGAGTTTTTGACGTAGAACCATTACTCCAAGAGTAGGTATAAGGTCCAACACCACCAGACACATTTACGTCAACACCTCCTGCATTCGCACAAGTAGTGCCAGTGCTGATAGCCTGTGTTGACATTGCAGATGGTTGACCTAAAGTAACAGATCCAGTAGCTGTTCCCATCATGTCAGTGACGGTAACAGTGTAAGTACCTGCTCCAACTCCAAAAACAGAAGGACCAGTTTCACCATTACTCCAAGAATAGTTATAGGGAGGGATTCCACCTGTGGCAGAAGCTAGAATGGTTCCGTTTGTAAATCCATTACAAGATGGATCTGAGCCAGAAGCGTTTACTGTGAGCTGAGCATTCATTGATACTGAACCAAGTAAAACGAAAAGACCACATAAAGAAAAAAGTCGAAGCATATTTTCAACTTTTGCCAATGTAAAGCTGTCGTTCATAGTTATTAATTTTTTATAATAAATTAAACCAATAGGTAGAATACCAATTGGTTGATGTTGCCAAATTTGTAAGTAAGAGCAGGTGAATACTTTGAAAAGTGGTTTTCGATTATAATTTGAAATATGAGTGTAGGTTTAACACTGCAAAATACGACTTTTGAAGAGTGAATAACAACGAATAAGAGTGATGATTGATAAAAATACCTATATACAGGTAGGAGAGGAAGGGTGTGGATTTTTTTTCGAATTAACAATAAAATTAAACAAAAAAAAAGTCGCATCAAATGATGCGACCTTTATTATAATCCCATGAACATATTGTCGAACTTGAAGGTGCCGGATTCCCACGTCCAGCGGTTTCATTATTCTTTATTAGTTTTCAAAAAAGATTGGTGAACCGTCTCGAATTTTTTTTCGGGACGACTCACCATCGTAATCCCATGAACATATCCAAAAACTTGAAGGTCATCATTTTGACCTGTAATTTCTTTTGATGATACAAAGATACACCGATCAAGAGTTGTTGACAATTACAAAATTCAATAATTGTGAATGATTTAGTTAAGTTTATTTATTTTAAGTTGTTGATATTCAGTAGAATAATAAATTTTATAGTGAAAATAAATAGTAGAATAATAGCTATAAATAGGCCGAAAATAGATGGAAAATAGATTTGCATCTTAGTTTTTTATCAAAATTGGCTTGAAAAAAGTGGGAATATTATTGGTTATTAAGTTTCATTTGATAGAAAAGGACAGTCATTTATTACTTTTTTCAAAAACTCATATTAATTCTATTTCTTTGCCATCCAAATTAGAAAATATGTCAAAAAGATTTAGAAGACAGCATCAACAACAATCCGGGTTGACAAGAATAGTGACAGCTGGCTTTATTTTTATTGGATTAGTCGTACTTGGTATTCATTTTTATAATAACTATGTCGATGATTACGGAGGGGAAGAAATAAAAATTGATACAGAAGATTGGTATTATTTGCCAACTACTCAAAATGGCAAAATCGTCTTGCATAATTATTATGCTTTGTCTTATGATGAAAAACATGAACAAGCCGAATGGGTAGCTTACGAGCTAACTAAGAATAATTTACGTAAAAAAAGAGTCAAGAGATCGAATAATTTTAGGCCTGACCCAAAAGTGCGTAGCAAATCGGCCACGGATAATGATTACAGAGGAAGCGGATATGATAGAGGCCATATGATTCCAGCGGCAGATATGGGATTTAATCAAGAAGCGATGTCAGAGACCTTTTATATGAGTAATATTAGTCCGCAGGTTAGGGCTTTTAATCAGGGGATTTGGCGAGAATTAGAAGAATTGACACGTGATTGGGCTTTTAAGTATAAACATTTGTACATAATCTCAGGGCCAATTTTTGGAAACAGCAGAGAACATGTTGGCTATAATAAGGTTACTATTCCGGATGCTTATTTTAAAATACTACTTGATTTGGCTGATCCAGAGCAAAAAGCAATTGGATTTATCATCCCAAATGAAGTGAGTTACGAAAGATTAGATAAATTTGCGACATCAGTGGATGAAATTGAAGCTCAAACAGGTTTTGACTTTTTTCCTGAGTTACTCGAAGATAAATTAGAGGCCGAACTTGAAAGTCAATTTGACATAAAACAATGGCCAACAGATGAAAAGAAATTTAAAGTGAGAAAAGATAAATGGAATAAGGTTAGATAGTTCCGTTTTAAAAAGAAAAATTATACATGAGTTTTTTCAAAAAATTTTTTTCTAAAAAGAAGGAAGAAGAATTAGATAAAGGATTAGAGAAAACCAAAACTGGTTTTTTTGAAAAGATAAGTAAAGTAGTCGCTGGGAAATCTACAGTGGACGAAGAAGTCCTCGATGATTTGGAGCAATTACTGATTACTTCCGATGTTGGTCTGGAGACAACCATCAAAATCATTAAACGTATCGAAGCAAGAGTTGCTAAAGATAAATATGTCTCTACCTCTGAATTAGATTCTATCCTAAGAGATGAAATCGTTCAACTCCTTTCCGAAAATAATACCCAAGACATTGAAGATTTCGATATTCCGGAAGGTAAAAAGCCTTATGTGATTTTGGTCGTGGGAGTCAATGGCGTTGGAAAAACAACAACCATCGGAAAGTTAGCACACCAGTACAAACAAAAAGGATTAAGCATTGTAATTGGTGCAGGCGATACTTATAGAGCCGCCGCAGTTGATCAACTTAAAATTTGGGCTGATAGAGTAGGATGCCAGTTTTTCTCAAAAGGAATGTACACAGACCCAGCAGCAGTAGCCTTTGAAACGGTAAATTATGCAATAGACAATAATTGTGATGTTGCAATTATTGATACCGCTGGGAGGCTTCATACTAAAATCAATTTGATGAACGAGCTTTCCAAAATTAAACGTTCCGCTGGCAAAAGATTGGAGGGGGCTCCGCATGATGTGATGTTGGTTTTGGATGCAACTACTGGGCAAAACGCGATAGAACAGGCGACTCGTTTTACTGAAGCAACCGATGTTTCATCTTTGGCTTTGACTAAATTGGATGGAACAGCAAAGGGTGGTGTGGCGATTGGAATTTCAGACCAGTTTAAAATTCCAATTAAATATATTGGAGTGGGAGAGGGCATTACTCAATTGCAAGTTTTTAATAAAAAGGCTTTTGTAGAGTCTATGTTTAAAAAATAGAAATTATAAAAATTTATAATGTTATGAAATCGACTCAAGCAACTTGAGTCGATTTTTTTTATTTTAAAAATTTGTTTAAAATACTGATAATCAATTGGTTATAATCTTCCGAAATGTTTAATTTATAAGCAGCGAACGGATAGAGCAACGTAATAAAGCCACCTTTTATTAAAATGTTTAGATAAGGATTTCCTAAATCCGGTAGAAAAGTAGAGATGAAATAAGTGAAAATTCCAACAGCAAAAATGATTAGTGTTTTTACACTAAACGGATGAAACCCAAACTTCAATTTTATGAAAATTAACTTGGCGCAATTGAATACAACAAATCCGACAAAGGTGGCTATCGCAGCTCCCAACATCCCATAAATAGGAATAAGATAGATGTTCAATCCGATATTAATTATAGAAAGGGTCAATAATGCGTAGAGGTTAAATCTAAAATGCTTGCTGTAATTGATGATTTCATTATTGACGCTGGTCGCCAAATTGAAAAGCTTTGCTAACATCAAAAAGAAAATGACATAAGTTGCTTGCACCATTTCTTTGTTGCTCATGATTGTAAATAAATCATCGAGACAGGCCCATATTCCTATACAAAGGTAGATGCCATAAATCAACAATAGAATGGATGACTTTTTATAAATTTTTTTGATTTCAGTCATATCATTTTCGTTAAATGCCTTGGAAATGATTGACTGAGAAATACCGACAATTCCTTTGAGTGGTTTATTGATAGTATCTGTTAAAAAATTAGCAATAGCATAGACTCCTGCAAGTGTTGGGGTTGTGTATGCAATAACCATCATCGTGTCAATATTAAATGCGCTTTTAGAACCCATTCCGTTTAGCATGCCGAAACCAGCATAAGTAGCCATTTCCTTTTTGAGCGGCTTATCGATTTTTTTGAAAGAAGGTATTAAACGCAATTCGCCCAAAAACCAAAGATAAAAAGTAAGCCCAATTACTGCTATTAGATAATTGATCAGCACACCATAAATCACCCAATCGACTGTTATTAAATCGTAAATATATAAGAGCATTAATGTAGGAAGTGTAACCTTTAAGGATAGTTCTTCAAGAATAGCAGGAATGACTATTCTCTGAAAATTAGAAGCGTAAATGGCGAGTAAACGTGCCAAAATATTAAGGCAAGTGAATGGAAGTATTAGATGCAAATATTGAGTGTACCAGACAGATTCTTTTTTATTAAAAAGGTGATTCAGCCAATCTGTAATAAATGGAAAAATCAGCGCATAAATAAGGCACCCCAAAAGTAGTAAGCCGAGCATAAGTCCAAAAAATCCGTTGTGATTTTTGGATTCATCTTTAAAAACAGGGAAAAATTTTACAGCCATTAATGTACTACCAAGTGAAACCAATGGCGCCATAAAAGCAGCCGAAGCGAGTAAAGATTGCACCAATCCATTTAAATCCAAGGCCTTCGTGTAAATAAAAACGGAGGCAATTCCACCCAGAAGTACTCCGACATTCTGTATCATTGAATGCTTTATCGCCTGCCTTTTTATCACTCCCATATTCGAAATTTCGTCAAAGAAACGTATAAAAGTTATTCGTTACGTATAACTTTCTAAAAACGTTTTGATTAGAGGTGATATTTCTCATTTTTTGACTTTACTTTATGCCGTGAAATATTGGTGGTTTCAAGTTGGGAAAATTATCAGGCGTATTGCGAGTTTTTTCAATACGACTATCTTGTTTTTTTCAAAATTTGGCTTGAAATCTATCAATGCAAAAATTGATTTTGGCGATTTGTCAAAACTGGAGAAAAAGCAATTGAGTTCAGATGAATTGTTTCTTTTCGTTGATGGATTGGTTGACTCAGAAACTTTGGTAGGCGAAAACATGAAAAATAGTCCTCATTTTGAATTAATGTCAACTATTGACAGCCAAAAGTCACTCGATAATTGCGAATATATAATTCGTGCTCAGGAAGGACGTTTGGATATGCGAGCAGGCACTTTTTATGATGCTAAGTTTTATTTAGAAAAGTTTCAGGCGCTTAAAAACGACTTTGAGTTAAATAAGGTAACACCCCTCCTTGTTTTTCCGTTAGACGATAAGTATTTTATTCTTGATGGAAAACATCGGGCAGCCTATTTCGCTTTAAAAGAAAAACCAATAGAGGCATACATTGTGATGTCCGTAAAAAATCAGCCGTTTTTAAATAATGTATTAAAAAAAATGCATTCAAATAACTCGGTTAACTTTTCTAAAAATATTTCACTTTTAGAAAAGGCACTTTAAGTAATTTTACGCAAAAAAATAAATATGTCAGTTCTACAGGAACTTGCTCAAAAGGCAAAAGAGCAACCGATTGAAAAATTAGGAGATATCTATCACCCAATTCCGTTTGAGGAGTTTTCAGGTTTGAAAACCTCTTCAAATCACAAAGCAGTGGAAAAAAAGTGGGGATTGATAAAGTCAACTTTAGAAACAATCTATGGTGGCGAAATCAAAGGAAAAAAAGTTTTGGATGTAGGTGCCAACGCAGGTTTCTATTCTTTCAATTTTGCTAAAATGGGTAACGCAGTGACTTCATTTGAAATCATCGAGCGTTATTCCGAAATCGCAAAAGCAGTCGTCAAAGAAAAGGATGTGGACGTAGATTGGTTCGCGGAACCATTCAGAGCAGATTTTAGTTTACCTCACAAAAAATACGATGTTGCGCTACTTTTGAGCGTTTATCAATGGATGGCAGAAGGTGGCCCTAAGCAAGATTACGCGAATGAAAGCCTTCGTAAAATTTCAGAAGTATCTGATTATCTCGTTTTCGAACTGGGTTTTAATAAAGGAAAATCTTGCATCAAAACGGATAAATTTAATCACTACAAAGAGTTGATTAGACTTTTGGAAGAAAATACCACTTACTCCAATTTTAAATTGATTGGTAAGACTCGACTTTGGGGGTATTACACTCGGTTTTTAGTGATTTGTTCTAATAATCCTGAATTGGAAGATGAAGGTTTTAGAAAATTCGTAAGAGGTTTATAGAACCAAAATGAATAATCCTTCTTTGAAAATGCTGGATTGGGATTCGAATTTTTTTAAAATGAGAGTCGCAAGGGTGCTAAAATCTGCAAAGCAATTTTTAGATTTAATTCCAATTTTTAAAGAGTTGGAATCTGAAAAAATTGACTTGGCTTACTTTTCTTCAAAGGAAGAAATCAGTGGATCAGAAAAGATTATTTTTCAAGATTTTGAAATGAATTTGGTGGATGAAAAGGCTACTTTTCTAAAAAAGTTAGAAAAGCAATCTAAGAATCACCCAAATATTTCAGCGTACACTGAAAATATAATCGAGCCAACGCTTTTCGATTTAGCAATTGAAAGTGGGATTCACTCAAGATTTAAAGTGGATGAACGAATTCCAAACTCGAAGTTTGAAGAAATGTATCGGCTATGGATGATAAATTCTGTAAACAAGAAAATATCTGACGTTGTTTTGGTGTATAAAGAAGCAGATAAAATTATCGGCTTTGTAACTGTCGGTAAAAAAGAGAATCGAGGAAATATTGGCATTATTGCCGTTGATGCAACAGGAAGAGGAAAAGGAATCGGCAAATCCTTGGTCAATGCCGCAGAAAATTATTGCATTGAAATTGGTCTCAAATATTTGCAAGTAGTCACTCAGGGAAAAAATATCCCTGCTTGCAAGCTGTATGAAAAATGTGGTTTTGATTTAGAATCCATACTTTACTTTTATCATATTTGGAAATCAAAAAATTAATAACATGAAAATTCCATTCAACAAACCATTTTTGACGGGAAAAGAATCGCACTATATTTATCAAGCGGTTTACTCAGGGAAAATTTCTGGAAATGGGATTTATACCAAAAAATGTCAACGATTTTTTGAAGAAAGATTTGGTTTCAAAAAGGCGCTGATGAC
>CALHBQ010000102.1 GCA_937930815.1 uncultured Saprospiraceae bacterium
AAAAAAAATCTCAACATCAAATCACTCGCTCCTCATAATTTCTTCCTTATCACTGCCCTATTCTTTGGGCTGATATACATCTTCCTTGTGCCACCGTTTCAGGTACCTGATGAGGGACATCATTTGTATCGAGCCTATCATATCGCCGAAGGAAATTGGGTTGGAGAAAAAACAAATGACGCCCGTTTTGGTGGTGAGTTGCCTTCCAATTTGATTGATTTAGAAAGGAGTTTTCGCTATCTCCGATATGATTATGATGCCAAGGTTGATTGGAATACTTTGGTTGCTGCAAGCATGATTCCTTTGCAGCCAGAAAAAACGCAATTTGCTGATTTTCCGAATGTGGCTTACTATGTTCCGATTCCCTATTTCGCACAATCGCATTGTCTCAAAGTTGGAATTTGGTTAGAGCTTCCACCTTTATTTTTATTGTATTTGGCTCGGATGGCTGGGTTTATTTTTTGGGTAACGATGATCTATTTGGCGATTAGGATTATTCCTTTTCATAAAAACACTTTTGCTGCGATTGCGCTGCTCCCTTCTTCCCTTTTTATTAACTCAGGAATGACAGCGGATAGTTTTACTTATGGGGTTTGTTATTTGATTTTTTCGGTGGTTCTGAGGTTAGTCTTCTTGTTTCGAAATGAAAAGAGTACGTCCTCCCCCTACCCCCTCCAAAGGGGGACAGCAACTGTAAACCATTTGATTGGAGCTAAAGATTGGATGCTTCTTTTGGTCACTACTGTTTCAGTTACTTTGAGCAAAGTTATTTATGCGCCACTTCTTTTATTGACTTTCCTAATACCAAAAGAAAGATTTGGAAAGACCTTTTCTAAAAATAAATTCATTGGTAGTTTATTGATTATCAATGCATTAGCTCTGATTGTTTTGTACACAAGTTTAAAAGATAGTTTTATTTCTTATGATAATTACAATCCAGATTATCGAACCGATGTACAACTGAATGAAGGTGTCATTCCAGATGCACAACTCGAATTTATTTTTAATCATCCGATTGAATTTGCGAGCATTGCTTTGAAATCACATCTTGACTATGCGCCTTCATCCATCGTTCATTGTATTGGAAAGTTTGGGTGGGAGAAAAATTATTTGCCGTTTTGGGTAATTGGATTATTGCTTTTGGCGATTACTATTTCAGCTGCTTTTGAGCGCAATTTTTCGTTTCAACTTTCTAAAAAAACTCGCTTTACTTTTTTGTTTACTGCCGCCACTATCATTGCAGCTTTTACGGTGGTCATTTATATGCAATGGTCACCTGTAGGGAACGAAGAAATACTTTCTCTCGGAGGGAGATATTATTTACCGATTTTACCGTTAATATTCTTTGCATCGAAAACCACTATTTTCCAAATTTCTCAAAAATATTTAATTGGGACTTTGAGAGCACTTATCTTCGTTGGTCTTTTTGTTGGAATGTTGAGTCTTATTGTTAGATACTATGAAATAATTTAATCAGAATGAAATTTTAAACTTTTATCAAGATTGGCTAAACCACTGCAAAAAAAAAGTTTGAAGCACCTTTCGGTACCTCAAACTCAAACATAAAAGTGCTTACAAATAATGAAGAGAATTATACAGTATTCAACTATTTAGCGTTGCTTCCCTTCATAACTTGAAAGCACTTGTTATGCCACACAAAGAAAAGAAAAAAGATAGTAATATACCAATCGAAATCGATTCAAATAAGAGATTTTTTTAATCATTTCACATTAAACATACTCATCATGGGTATGTAAAAAAAACACTAACCATCAGTTGAAAATAAAAAAAGACATACCAGAAGTTAATTATTCCAACTTTCACAAAAAGCAATCTGATTTTGAGATTGTAACTAATCATGAAGTTTTTGTGGAAAAGCCTATGTCTGGTGCCAATCGATTTAAGCCGCATCGCATACATTATTATGCTATCCTATTTATAAAGGAAGGAGAAGGCAATCATTTTATTGATTTCAAAACTTATCAATATAAAAAAGGTAGCATTCTATTTATTGCGAAAGACCAGGTACATGCTTTTGAATGGAATTTGGCGCGTAATGCTCGGTTCATGCTATTCACAGAGGACTTTTTTCAAAAGAGTAAATTGGGGTCAACCCTAATTCAGAAGACTGGACTGTTCAATTATCATCTGAATGAACCCCTACTCCAACTTGATGATGAACAGTTTGAGGTGTTCCATAATTTAGTGAGTCAAATTGAAGAAGAATATAGCAGAGAGGACGATTTTGCTACTGAGGAAATCATTCTAAGTTCACTGCGCATTTTCCTATGTTTAGCAGAAAGGATTAGAAAGGACAAAAGAACAAAGCAAACCCCTTCTATCTATCAAGAGGAATTTTCGATTTTTCAAAAGCTATTAAATCATCATTTATTCGAGTCTCGAAAAGTTCAGTTTTATGCTGATAAAATGAGCATCTCTACCAAAAAACTTAATCGCATCACCAGAGACATTTTGAATCTTCCTGCTAAAGAATATATCCATGACGTATTGATCATCGAAATAAAACGATTTTTGATGAATACCAATCTGAGCGCAAAAGAGATTAGTTATAGAACAGGTTTTGAGGAGGTAACCAATTTTGTCAAGTATTTCAAAAAGAATGCAGGGATGACTCCTGCACAGTTTAAAAAGAAGTTTCATCAGTAAATCATATCTTCATAATATATGTTTGTTAATCAAAAAAAATCAAAATATAGATTGGCAAATTACCAATATCCATTCGATAAATTAGCCCAACGTAGATAAACACCTTTAGCTACGTTTATAATTTGGAGCATTCTTATCATAACAAATTCACTTTAACGTAAATTTTACACTTAGCTACTAAATGGTCTATTTTTGATTAAAATCAAACGTATTTAAAACAAAAAATAACTTTTAGGAACTTTTTTTCAAAAACACGAAATTTAAAAATTTAAGATAATTTTATCACCCATGTCCCATTTTAACCATTTTTGTTCTTCTTTTGACCTTTAGCACCGCTCCCATCTAATCTAACTTTGTATTGTAATAATTTGAACTCCACCAACTTCAAAAATTTACAATTATGATTAGAAATATCGTTTTCGCAACATTGATGGTTAGTAGTCTCAGCTTGTTTGCAGGTGCTTCACAGCAACCAGCAAGCATCTTTGACGAGATGAATTACGCTGAAGTACTGGAGATGGAACTGGAAGTTTCGATGGATAACCTTTTGGCAAATCGAAGAGACAACAATAATTACGAAGCCAAATTGAGCTTTACAGATAAAGAAGGACAACTTCAATCTTGGAACACCAAAGTAAGTTTGAGAGGAAAATTCAGAAGAATGAAATGTGCTGAGATGCCACCTTTAAAACTTAAATTTAAAAAGGATGATTTATCGGCTGCTGGTTTGAGTACCTCCAATGATCTCAAAATGGTCACTCAATGTGTGGAAGACGAAGAAGAAGCAAAAGAGCTTTTATTGAAAGAATATTTGACCTACAAACTGTACAATCAAATTACCGATTATAGCTACCGAGTTCAGTTAGTAAAAGTAAGCTACAAAGACGCTGTAAGCGGAAATACTAAAAATCAATGGGCCTTCTTGATAGAAGATACTGCTCAAATGAGAGATAGATTGTCAGCAGAAAAATTGGGTAAAAAAGAAGGATTCGAGATTGCATCAATAAATGCTGATATTGAAAAAACGACTGCTGTTTTTCAATACCTAATAGGTAATCATGATTGGGGAGTTGCCAACCAAAGAAATATTAAAATCATTAAAAAAGGAACAGAATTTTATAGTATTCCTTACGATTTTGATTTTTCTGGAATAGTTGGAGCACCTTACGCAAGAGCAAATACGGCTTTAGGAATCAAAACCAGAAACGACCGTATTTACTTAGGTTTAGACCAAAACTTGGATCACCTTGAGAAACAAACGGAATTATTCAAAGCGAAAAAAGCAGTTCTTTTTAAAACCATAAGAGAATTCAAACTACTGGATTATTCGGCTCGAAAAGATATGATCGCTTATCTCGAATTATTTTACGCCGATAAAGAACCGATTAAAACTAAAGATTCCTACCTTGCCCACCGAGGAAACAAGTAGACTTTTATCTTAATACATAAAACCTTCGATTCCTATGGGATCGAAGGTTTTGCACTTAAAGGCCTTCCTCATTTTTACACACTTTGAAAAATACTATCTTTGTTCCAAAATTTGATTATGCGAAAACCTGTACCTACTGAGTACAAGGCTGAGGAAACCCCCAAGAAAAATAGTAGAGGTAAACTCTCCAAACAAATGGTCAACGTTTTTCGCACTACTGCGAGAAACAATATCGACCTCACTGCCATCGCCGATAACAAGGCCAGTATTCTCTTAAGTTTGAACGCTTTGATGATTACGTTTATATCACCAACCATCATCGCTTACTCCGATAAGATTATTGAAGACTATCTCTACATTCCACTTTTGATTATCACCTTAACTTGTGCCTATACGATTTGGTTGTCTGCTCAGGTATTAAAGCCTTCGCACTTTGATTCTATCGGTGAAAAAATGAAAATTGGAGATGGGCCAAGTCCTTTCTTTTTTGGTAATTTTTATAAAATGAAACCTCAGGAGTACTTTGAATTTCTCCAAGATTCGTTAAAAGAAAAGGATGTATTGAGAAGTCATCTTGCTCAAGATCTATATTATGTTGGTCGTCGATTGGGTGAAAAAATGCGACTCATTCGGTTAGCATTCACGATATTTATTTATGGGATTTTTGCAACTATTCTTAGTACGTTCTTTGTGCTTTTTTGGTTTTAGGCTTATGAACAGAACCAAAGGGCCAATCGCGCCCTAAGGGATCAATCGTACCCTGAGCGGAGTCGAAGGGTACAGAGCAATCTTCGATTTCCATGCTTGTTGACTTCGGCTCCGCTCAGCCAACGTATCGATCATATCATGAGGCTCCGCTCAGTTAACCTATCGATTATACTATATGGAGCTATATACTCCGCACCTTCTTCGAAGCCTCTTCATTCAACCTTCTTTCCCAATCTTCCAAATCAGGTTTATAGGTTTGAAAAAAGTCCTCTGTGTATGGTCGTGAATTGAAATGCCCTTTTTCGAATTGGGTAATTGCTTTTCTAATCAAAGAAACCGCAAGTACGTGTTCTCCTTTTTGATGCTTTAATTTCGAAAGCCAAAACATTAAATCTGAATTATCAGGATTATGAACTAAACCTAATTCAAACGCCTCCATTGCTTTTTCATATTGGTTCATTTTCATCAGCGTGATTCCTTTGTATAAAAAGGTATGTGAACCGATATATTCGATGCCAGTCGATTGCGTTTCGTATGCAATATGTTTATCTATATAGGAAAGTGCTTCTTTGTATTTATCCAATTTCAAATAGCAAATACCGCGCATATAATCAACGCTCAATGATTGCGGATAATCCACAATATCAGGAGTTAGTTCATCTGTTTTATCAAAATTTTTGATCGCATTTTCATAATCTCTATAAAAATACAAATGAAGATAACCCATCCAACCCGTCCAATTTAGAGGATCAATTTCTACTGCTTTGTCATAGTACGAACGCCACTCCGCGGCAAAACCTCTTTTCAAATATGGCACTCCAAACTCTCTCCAAATCGTCCCATTGGTAGAGTCGTAATTGAATGACTCTTGCAAAATCGACTGCTCCCCTTCCGAACCCTGATAATAAAACCCACGGCCTCCAATCAATTGCTCAGCAAGTTCTTTTTTTTCAGTTTCTGAAAATTCTTTTTTATAAAAATCAGTAGGTTGAGCACAACTCATCATTAAACCTAAAACACTGATTACTAATACTTTAAGGTAGGAATTCG
Organism: uncultured Saprospiraceae bacterium; assembly: GCA_937930815.1. GTDB lineage: Bacteria > Bacteroidota > Bacteroidia > Chitinophagales > Saprospiraceae > JAGQWW01. Next base: position 5,855 of record CALHBQ010000102.1, read on the forward strand.
ATAATTTCACCGTCTTTGAGTTTAAAGGTTAAATAAGCGTAAGAATCTCTCAATTTCTCTTGAACTTTAGTCGGTCTCCACTTCTCCAATGATTCTACAATTTCAAATAAATGTGTAACTGTTTCCTGATTAAATTCCTTTTTTTGATAATCTAAATCAGCCTGTTCGGTCACAAAACGACCAGTTTCTCCCGTACAATTTATCACAAATCGATAGGTCAAATAACCAGATTCATTATTCAGTTTTTCTTTATCAACTTGCGGCATGATGGTTTTGCGCAGCGCTCCTTTTCCACCTTCATATCGACCATCAGGCGTACCGTTGTAATAATCAAAAATGGCATGAATCGGTTCGCAAGTTTCTAATGGCTTTTGAGTATCCATCACATTTTCGGGGTCGATGTATGCCACTCGTTTGATACCATGATTCGCTCTTTTTTGAAAATCAGCATAAGACATTTGTTCAACTAATTCGGAAGAAAAAGTACCTCTTTTCGTTTTATACGAATAATACCACGGCCCATAACCTTTCGCATAAATATTAGGCATCATAAATTCCTCCCGAGTCGTATCCTTTTTATATTGAAAAACCGTTTTGTACGAACTGTATAAAATTTTGGCAGGACCTTCCATCACGACTGAATCTTTCATAGAATCAATTTTCACTTCCCAACTTCTAAATCGTCCTTGAATGGCCATTCTTTTCTCAAACGTATTTCC
>CALHBQ010000103.1 GCA_937930815.1 uncultured Saprospiraceae bacterium
TTTATTCCAAATGTCCTTTTTTTCTTAAAAAAAGTCTTCGATTTTTCGCCAAATTCTAAAACAACCCATGCAATTCACCCTGCACTTGGTTCAAAATCATTCCAAGATCTTCAGGATTGTTTTTAAAGTCCAACTCATCTACTTTAATCACTAATAATTTGCCTTTATAGCTGCCGATCCATTCTTCATACATTCCGTTGAGACGCTTCAAATATTCGATACTCATATTACCTTCATAATCTCTTCCTCGGTCTTGTATATGATCAACCAAAGTTGAAACACTTGCACTCAAGTAGATCAACAAATCTGGTTCTTGAACCTGCGAAATCATTAAGTCAAAAAGCTCTCGATAATTATCAAAATCTCTTTTGGACATAAGTCCCATTTTATGAAGGTTGGGTGCAAAAATATTAGCATCCTCATAAATCGTACGATCCTGAACAACGACCCGATCACCTTCCAAAATCTTCAAAACTTGTTTATATCTATTGTGCAAAAAATAGACTTGAAGATTAAAAGACCATCTTGACATATCATGATAAAAGTCGCTCAAATATGGATTATCATCTGTAGATTCATAATGGACATCCCAATCAAAATGTTTACCAAGTTGGGAACAAAGTGTTGTTTTCCCCGCGCCAATATTTCCCGCGATTCCGATGTATTTAATTCCTGTAGTTGACTTCAAATTATTAGAGTTTGACGCGAAAATACAATTCCTTCATTTATCACAAAAAGAAAGATGATTTTTTGAAAGATATATTATTTTGATAATTAATATTAAATAAACGTTAATGACCTTCAAACCACCTACCTGATATCAGAAATATATTCATATATTCGCGGAGCACACGGATTTCACATGTCAATTTGAGTTAATATCAAAAATGGTAGGATTATTGGTCATCCTCTCTTACCGCAACGTATAAAAATTATCACGGCCTCTCCTCGGCTTGTTTGACAAGTCAAACGCCTTTACCTGAAGAGTAAAGCTTTCCACCGATTTCAGCTTTCTGGATATTTCATCCTGAATTTGATTTTAAAACCCAAAATCGATTAGTATGTTTATAAAACGTACCCTCTTTGTATGCCTTATGGTATGCACTTATTTATCCACCTTCTGCCAGACCTTTACCATGGATGGCAGTCGTATTTCGACCTGTGAAGGCTTCTTCACAGATAAAGGCGGTTCTAATGGTGATTATTGGCCGAATCAAAATCTTTCAGCAGTCATTTGTAGTGATGGAGGAAGTGGTTCACATATCAAATTAGAATTTGCCGGCGTCTATATGGCACCAGGTGATTCACTTGAATTTTATGATGATATCGTTCCTAATCCTAATAAATTCTTAGCTGGTCAATACGAATTTTTTGAAGGAAAACCTTTTGTAATACAAGCATCTCGCGCCAATCCAACGGGCTGTATTACTGTAACTTTCAAATCCAACGGATTTATTCAAAAGCAAGGTTGGAATGCTAAAATTTCTTGTGTAAAGAGCTGTCAACTATTTCAAGCTGAATTGGCATTATCTGAACCAAGTGTTTTTCCAATAGACACTGGATGGATTGATATATGTCCGGGCCAAACCATCGATTTTAAAGGAAAAGGTATTTACCCACAAAGTGGTCAATTCTATCCCCAATCTGATGCGACGTCTGAGTTTACGTGGATTTTTGGCGAAGGAATTGTACAATCAGGTCAAGATGTTTCATACACTTTTACGGAGCCAGGTGGCTACAATGTGAGTCTTCAAATAAAAGACCCAGAAGGATGTTATAATTCAAATTATTTTGTCCAAAGAGTAAGAGTATCTCCTCCTCCTACTTTTGAAATAGATGGAAATTTAAAAAGAGAAATTTGTGCAAAAGATACATTAAGCCTTTCTGCATCTTCCGATTTAGGATTTAATTCGGATATTTCTGTTGCGTTAAATGAGGGAACTTTTGAGACAGGAGGCGTTCGTTCTGATTCATTGGCATTGCCGGATGGAACTGGTGTTTCTTACTCTACACCCATTGAATTTTCAAACTTTGCACCGGGTCAAACTTTACAAAGTGTAGATGACCTTGAAAGCATTTGTGTCAATATGGAACACTCTTGGATGCGTGACATGAGTATCACAATCCAATGTCCAAATGGAACTGAAGTTGAATTGCACAACCACCCAGGAAATACAGGAGGAATGGTCTTTTTGGGAGAACCAATTGATTTAGATATTTTAAATCCTCGACCTGGAGTTGGATATGATTATTGTTGGACGCCTGATGCAACCCGTGATACTTGGATAAATTATGCGAATACAAATTTCACCTTGTTAGGTTCAGGGACTTTGCCGGCAGGCGATTATAGTTCTTATCAAAACTTAAATAAATTGGTTGGCTGCCCACTCAATGGAAGCTGGACGATAAATGTAACTGATTGGTGGTTACAGGATAATGGGTTTATTTTTAGCTGGAGTATTAATTTCGCTCCTGAGGTTTTTCCAGATTTGGAAACCTTTACGCCAGGCATTGTTTCAACAGATTGGATTGATAATTCTTCTTTCCTTTCGGAAAATCAAGATTCAATCATTGCTGTTCCAAAGAACGCTGGAAACGCTTCCTATATTTATGAAATTACAGATGAATTTGGATGCAAATGGGATACTCTGATAAACTTCGACATTTTACCACAAACACACCCTGATTGTTACTCTTGTAAAGATTACATCGAACCAATGAGGGATACGATGGTCTGTGAAGGACAAGCGATACAATTGGATGTAACGCCAACTCAACCGACCAGCTTCCCTGTTTCATTCGAATCTTTACCTAACGAAAGAATTGGAACAGATAATTATCCACCTGCGAATGGGTTTGAAGCAATTATCAATGTTAATAATTTAAACCCCGGAAGTATATCAAATCCAATCACTCAAATTGAAATGATTTGCTTTGATTTAGAAACAGATTATGCTTTTGATATTCAGGCAATACTCCACTCTCCAAATGGAAAGTCATTAGTTTTAACTCAAAATAATGGGAATACTGGTAGTTATAGGCAAACTTGTTTTACGCCAAGTGCCAATCAATCTATAACCACTGGAGCCGCTCCATTTACTGGAGATTATATTCCACAAAATGGAGATTGGACGCCCTTAACTGGAGCGCAAATAAATGGAGATTGGATTTTAGAAGTATCAGATGCAGCAGGAGCAGGTGAATTTGGTGTTTTAAATAGCTGGATGATTAGCTTCATCAACGAAGTTGATTTTACTTATACTTGGAATAACCCAGCGGTGGTTTCATGTACCAATTGTCCAAACCCAATGGTGACTATCTCTGAGCCAACTACCCTTTCTGTCGAAACAGTTGATAATTTTAATTGTAAAAATACGGATGAAGTCGATATCGATTTTTTCACTGCTCCAAGTCCGACCGTTGTTTGTGCAAGTAATGAAAATGGAGAAATCACTATTGATTGGACAGATGAAACTGGTGCAGATTTTTACGAAATAAATATCGATAATCAAGGTTGGGTTCAAATGTCAAATTCTGAATATAATTTTGGAAATTATAATCATGGAGATATTACAGACATTCAAATTAGAACTCATTTTGAAGGTGTTGATTGTTACTCAATTATTGGCGCAGAATCATGTCAATACATCAATTGCGAAATTGAAACGAATTTAACACCAAACAACACTTCGTGCGACGGTTCGCCCAATGGAAGTGTCATTTTAAATCCAGAAAATGGATTTGGAGATTACAGCTATACGATAGATGGTCGAAATTTTCAAAATAATAATGACTTCGAAAATTTAGCTGCCGATAATTACACTGCTTTCGTTTATGATGAATTGGGCTGTGGCGATACCGTAATTTTTGAAATCGCAACGCCACTAAATTTTGACCTAAATGTTGAATTAGTAAATAATGTCTCATGTTTTGGAGGCAATGACGGTCGTTTGAGAGCCGTAACAACAGGAGGGACTACTCCATTTACCTATTTGTGGAATGATCCACTAGCCCAGATTGATCAAACTGCAACTCAACTTGCTGCTGGCAATTTTGAAGTTACCGTAAATGACAGTAACGGGTGCGAGCAAATCGCCGGAAACACAATTATTGAACCTGGCGAAATTAATGCAACATTCGATATTGAAGATGTCAAGTGTTTTGGAGACAGCTCTGGTGTCCTCGTTGCAAATATTGATGGAGGTGTTGGACCTTTTGATATAATGTGGAATGACCCTGACAATCAAACCGGACCGAGAGCCTCTAATCTTAAAGCAGGAACTTATACGATTACCATCACGGATCAAAATATGTGTGTTCAAAATGATTTTGCAATTCTGGGTCAACCTGCCACTCCGATAACATCAAGTGTCACTCAAACTGATATAAGTTGCTTTGGAGCAAATAAAAATGCAGCGGAACTAACTGCCTCAGGTGGTACAGGAACTAATTACATTTATAGCTGGAGTAATGGATTTTCGGGTAGCAATATTTCTAATATCATTGCAGGCACTTATTTTACGGAAGTTGAGGATGAAAACGGATGTATTGCAAAAGATACTATTAAAATCGAGGAGCATGAGCCATTAACGACCAACATGCTTGTTATTCCTCCAACCTGTAATGATGGAACAGATGGAGGAATGGGCGTTCGCCCAAGAGGTGGCTCAAACGCGCCTGGCACCGTTAAATTCCAATGGAATACTTCAGATATTACTCCATTAATCGAAAATCTTGCAGGAGGTAGAGATTACTCCGTAACCGTTACAGACGGCGGCGGATGTAAGGGAGATACAACTGTTTTCTTACCTAATCCTGACCCGTTGGTAGTTTTGGGTACTTCCGAATTGGTAAAATGTTTTGGTGGAAATGATGGCACAGCCACAATCACAGGATTAGATGGCGGTGGAATTATCGAAAGTTACAGATGGAGTTCTTCAGCCAATGATCAACAAACTCAAACAGCTACTGGATTAGCTGCTGGTCAATATCAGGTGACTATATCTGATGACCAAGGTTGCCCTGGCTATCAAACAGTACTTGTTGATCAGCCCTCTCAAATAAAAATTATTGACGAAGACATCATCGACAATAATTGTTTTGGGGAAAAAGAAGGTTCGATACAAATTGATGTTAATGGAGGAACACCATTCGATAACCTACCAAGGTACCAAGTCGATTGGTCCAATAATGATTCTGGAACTACGATTAGAGAATTGGCATCTGGCGATTATAGAGTGACCGTTACGGATCAAAATGGTTGTGAAGAAGAGGATATTATTACTGTCGAACAACCAGATCCAATTGATGCTGATTTTAAAGTAACAGATGTCATTTGTGCAGGTGGAAGAAATGGTCAAATTGAAATCGATGCAAGTGGTGGCTCTCCCCCTTATAAATATAGTTACCGAGAAGACTTTTTCACAGGAAGTAGTACACTGATTGGGCTAACTGCCCAAACTTATCAGGTTCTAATTACGGATAGATTTGATTGTAAGTTCTTTGAAGAAATTGAAGTCAAAGAACCCCTTCCAATCGAAGTCGAAGCAGGCCCTGATTTTGTTGAAATACAACTTGGCGATAGTGTGACCTTAATTGCGAATGCAACCAATGCAGTTGGAAATGTAGATTTCGAATGGAGTGCCGCCTACGACGGAACCTTAAGTTGTGATTTTTGTAAATACACGAACTCCAGTCCAATGTCATCTATTATTTACACTCTCTATGGAGAAGATGAAAATGGCTGTTTTGATAGTGATAAAATTGAAGTACGCGTTCAGAAAGAACGTAAAATATTTGTCCCAACTGCCTTTACACCAAACCAAGATTTTACAAATGATAAGCTATTGGTTCATGGAAAAGATGGTACTCAAATTAAGTTATACCGAATCTATGACCGCTGGGGAGAATTGATATTTGAAGCCAAAGATTTCATGATAAATGATCCTAATATTGGATGGGATGGAATGTTCCGTTCCAAACCAGTAAATTCTGGAATCTATCAATGGTATCTCGAAGTAGAATTCATTGATGAAGCTACTGATGTTTTCAAAGGTCATACAACTTTGATAAGATAGCTCCGATTGGCTTTAAAGAAAGTCAATTTCCCAAACGTAATTGCCTAAAACAAATAGGTATTTTAAAGATAGAAAAGTAATTAAAGTTGATCCAACAGATTATTTGATCGACTTTTGAATCCTTACCTTCCTATACTTTCCTCCTTGTTTAGACAATTACAATTAAAAAGATTCTTTTGAAAACCAGTTGGTTTGAAACTCATCTCGAATAAATTCGGGAGAAATTTTATTTTCCTTATCAGTTAATGAAATTTCGGATTTGATTTCAATACTCATTTTCAAAGAATGTAAAATTACCTACCACAATTAATGCCCTTATCAAGCATTGATGGTAGGTTTTATTGAACCAAAGCTAATTTCGCTCATTATGAAATTTTATTTACTATTAATAGCCACTACAATATTTTTCATTTTACCTTCAGATACAAAAGCTCAAGACCCAATTTTTGGTCAATTCTATAGAGCTTCAACTCATTTGAATCCAGCTATGGCGGGGGTTTACAATGGTCGATTCAGGGTACAATCAAATTTTAGAGAACAATGGTCAAGTATTCTTCCAAACAAGCCTTTTAGAACAATCGGTGCAAGTTTTGAATACAAAGTAAAAGTACTGCAAGGAGATTTCATGAATTTCTCTGGAACTATATTAAATGATCAAGCTGGAACTTCAAACTTTACAACGAATAGAGGTAATCTCGGTTTTTCATACTTAAAACAATTGACAGGTGGTCGATATAATGATTACAATTCGTATTTGGTTGCAGGTGGTCAATTTGGTTTTGGGCAACACTCACTTGACTATGGCGGGTTATGGTTCTCAGCTCAATATGATGGTGCTAACGAACTGGTAGACAACAGTTTAAGTACAGGAGAAAACCTAAACAATAATTCAACTGACGTTTATACTGATTTCAATGCTGGTTTACTTTGGTACACGATTTTGGATCACAACTTCAGTTTCCATGCTGGTGGTGCATTGCAACATATTGCAGAACCGAACATTTCTTTTATGGAAAATGATGAAGAAATTTTACCTCGAAGATTTATCCTTCATGGAGGTGCAGAGCTTCCGTTTAGTGACAATCTGAGTATTTTGCCAGCTGCATTGGTGACCTTTCAGGGGCCATCCAGAACCATTATTAGTGGAGCAAATCTAAGATATACCAACAGAGATTGGGATGAGGTGGCTTTGAGAGTTGGAATGTGGGGTCAAATTTCAAATAAATTAGAAGACAAAATCCTTTTGAATAGTATGATTTTCAATGCTATTTTAGAAATGGAAAAATGGAGTGTTGGAATTAGTTATGATATCAATACATCTTCTGTTTCAGACTTATCAAACGGAAGAGGTGCTTATGAAATATCATTTATCTACACCCAACCAGCAAAATATAAACAAAAAGTAGAGTGTCCTAAATATTAGAACACACAAAGGCCCAAGCCAATTGTGAACTTTATCCAAATCCAATTATCTATCTTACTGATGGATAAAAATTGCAAGAGAGTCGATTTTATCGGCTCTCTTTTTTTTACCGTTGAATCCTCGCTAATCCTTCCGAAAAATCTCTAACATCGATTGCATTTGGAAGTAGTGCCAATTTCCCATTAATATTGACAAAACCAATCCCTTCATAAAAAGCTGCACGAGCAAGCCCTTCTTTCATATCCCAAACCAAACCGAAAACTGGTTTTGTGATTTCGTTGCCTTTATTATCAATAAAACCCCAAAGGTCTCCTTTTTGATAACCGGCTATTCCATCGACAAAGGCAAATAATTGTTTATAATTCATTTCGGTAAGTGGCGAACCATCTTCATTTAAATACCCATATTTTAGCTCATTTTCAACAATCCACTTCCCGTCATTGGCATAAACTAATTGCTCGTAGGTATCTGTGTTAACTGGTGCGCCTTTTTTATCTATTAAACTCCATTTACCATCTTTCAAAACACCTGCTTTTCCATAATAAAAATCTGTCGCTGCGCTAAATTGAGGGCTAATTACTTCATTGCCTGATTCATCTACATAGCCAAATTTATTTTCTTTTTTCACCCGAATCATTCCGTCAGAAGGCATTTCAATTTTTTGGTAATTGGCCTCAACGACAAAAGTTTGATTCTTATCAATCAATCCGTAACCAGCAAAAGTTTTCACTTTAGAAAGACCATTTTTAAACTTATAAATTTTTAAAAAATTGGGTTTGGTCACTTCTACCCCTTCCATATTTAAAAGTCCCGTTTTACCATCTTTTTCAAAAACAGCAAATCCCTCTGAGAAGTCTGAGACCTCCTCATATTTAAAAGGAATTATTATTTCCCCTTTCTTATTGACAAAACCATACAAGTTTTCGAAATTTTGGACACGCGCCACTCCTTCATGAAAAGACCATGCTCCCTTAAATTGAGGCGCAATCACCTCTTTTCCTTTTTTATTAATAAAACCCCATAAATTAACGATTCGAATCACTGCCAGTCCTTCCGAAAAATCGCGGCAATCATCGTATTTAGGTTTTATAACTTCGTTTCCAGTTTTATCAATATAGCCCCATTTGTTATCTGCAGCTTCGTAATCGCCTTCTTCCATCGATTTCTCCCAAAGTTGAGAATCAATATTTTTAGGTAATTCGTCTTTACAACCGAAAGAAAATAGTAGTAAAAACAAGCATATCCATAGATTCCATGTCGTAAAATGGAATTTTATCGGTAACTGTGAATTTTGCATCGAGTGAGTTGTAAGATTATTTTTAAATTGCAAATCTAAAATTACCAATCAAAGTGGTAAAGCAGTAAAATATTATGAAAAAATACACATTTACATTTCTTCTTTTTTTCGCTTTTTCGAATTTTTCCTTTGGACAATCTACTAAAATTGCAACCCAGAAAAAAATCGTTGAAAGCTCAAAAGGCTCTGAAAAAATAAGTGCTTTAATTCGTCTGTCTGAGTATTTAATGGCAGAGGATTTTCATAGAAAAGCTATCAAACCAGCAAAAGAAGCAAAAAAGTTAGCGATTGATTCAAACCGCAAAGAACTCGCTGCTATCGCGCTCAATCGCGAAGGAAAGGCAACTTATTCTGGTGGAATTTTAAGAGGCAGAAGAAAAGGTGAAAACCTTTTAAAAGAAAGTCTTTCCATTCTTCCAAAAGGGAAAAATATAAATTTAAAAATAGAAAATCTGGAATTGCTTGAAAAGTATTCTCGCTTACGCGGAAATGCAATGGATTCTTATAAATATAAAAAAGAATTGGCAGTAATAAAAGGTTTACCGATGCCAAAACCACCTGAAAACGTCGGAGGAAGATTCAATAAGAAAAGAAAGATGATTGAAGAAATCAGCGAAGAAAAGGAAGAACTCACGGAGGAAAAAGAGGAGCTAACTGAATCTTTAAAAAGTGTTACGGCAGAAACAAAACAGCTTAAAACACAACGTAAACGATTAGACCAAGCGATAACCCAACAGCGTGAAAGAATCAGTACACTTTCCAAATATCAAATGGAGCAAGAAATGGAGCTAATGGAAAAAGCACGGCTTTTAGATTCTTTAGAATTTGTGCGTGTTCTGGATAGTTTTAAGTTAAAACAACAAATGGTTGTTTTGAAGGAACAAAACATGGAATTGCGAGAGCAGTCAATGAAATTGGATTTACAAAAAAGTCAAAGAAACTTTTGGGGTGTCCTTTCTGCGCTTGGTCTTTTGATTGGAATCAGTCTTTGGTCTCGATATCGAAGCATCAAAAAGCACAGTGATCAATTGGAAGAAAAAAACGAAATTATCGCCAAAGAGCAAGAACGTTCTGATGAATTACTATTAAATATCTTACCTCAAAAAGTCGCTGAAGAATTGAAAGAAAATGGCGTTGCCAAAGCCAGAAAATACGATTTGGCGACCGTACTTTTTACAGATTTTGTTGGATTCAGTAAAAGTGCGAGCGAAATGGCACCTGAAGTCTTAGTTTATGAGTTAGATTTTTATTTCAAAAAATTTGATGAGATCATCACAAAATACGGTTTAGAAAAAATTAAAACCATCGGTGATTCCTACATGTGCGCAGGCGGATTACCCAATCGAAGCGCCAATCATCCGTTCAAAGTGATGAGTGCGGCTATCGAGATTCAGAAATTTATGAATCAATGGAAAGACCACAAAAAAGCAAAAGGCGAAGTGTTCTTTGAGGCAAGAATTGGTATTCACTCAGGGCCAATTGTAGCGGGTGTGGTGGGCAAGAAAAAATATGCATATGACATTTGGGGAAACACCGTAAATATCGCTTCTCGCCTTGAAAGCGCTTGCGAACCAGGACAGATCAATATTTCGAAAAAGACTTATGATTTGGTAAAAAGTAAATTTGAGGCAGAAACGAGAGGTAAAATAGATGCCAAAAATATAGGAGAGATTGAGATGTTTTATTTGAAAGGATAAGCACTTTTTTATCAGCTTTCCTCTAAATCGTTTTCTGCCAACTGAGCTTGCTCTGCAATGACAATCTTTGCAGCCTCTTCCTGTTCCTGTTGTAGTCTCATCTTTTCTTTCAAATCAAGATTGGAGGCTATGCTTGCGTTTAATTCAAAGCCAATCAACAAAGCCAAAGCATTTAATTGAATCAAAAGCATCAATGCCATAATGGCTCCAATTGGGCCGTAGAGCCGATTGTAAGACCCGTAAGTATTGACATAAAAAGAGAAGGCGATAGAGACAATTATTGACAATACAGTCGCCACCGTGGTTCCAGGTGAAAATATTGAGATCTTACGGTTTAATGCCGCTCCATATCGGTAAAGTAATCCGATGGCTAAGTAAACCAAGGCAATTACTGCAACCCATCTTATCAGAAATAATCCAAAAGTTTGGACTTGTTCTATCTCTGTGTAGCCACCGACCCAAAAGATGATTTTCTCTCCTATTACAATGAAAATAATAGAGGCAATCGCTAAAAAACCAATAAAAAAAGTGAGCAATAAAGCGAAACCATAAGTTTGAATAATGTTTCTTTCTCGAAATCCATCAATATGCGCTTTTTCAAATCCACGCATCATGGATATCATTCCATTCGAAGCAAAAAATGCGGCTAAAACAAAACCAAAAGACAAAAGACCGTAATTTGTTTGCGTGGCCAATTGTTTAATCGTTTCCACCAAATAAGCTCCTATTCCTTGCGCTACCCCTTTCGAATCTTCGACAGAAGGCAGCATGCTAGTGATTTGAAGCTCCATAATATGGATAAATTCCTCAACTGTTATTTGATAGAAATTAGATAGGATGTACTGAGAAATAAACGGAATCAAAGTAAACAAAACGATGATAGAAGGAAACAGAGCGAGAAAAAAACTAAAAGCAATCGAATTTGCTCTGGTAAACAAATCGTTTCTTTTCAACTCGTTTATTACAAAAATAACTACATCGAAAATAGGAACATCATCGAACCCAGGGAATGAGTTGACTTTTGTCCAATCAATGATCTCTCTGACCAGAGGCAATTGCCAAAAAAGATTGGGTAGATTATTTAATCTTTTTAAAAATTTCAATTTTTCGGTTGTAGTGTATCGAATAAAATTTTGGGAGTCGGTATAGATTTTTTGGTTTTAGCATCGATAAAAGTCAATTTTATTTTTGCACCATTAACCAATTTACCTGCTTCATTAAATATTTCAACATAAAAATAAATATCTTTTTCTGAAAGGTCTTTGAGGTAGGTTTTAATGGTCAATAATTCATCATATGCCGCTGGACGAAGGTATCTCACCTCCATGTTCTTAACCGGCATCATGACTCCATAATCAGTCTCAAGCGACTTGTAAGTCATGCCCATAGATCTCAAAAATTCAACTCTTCCTATTTCATAATACTGGGCATAATTTCCATAATACAAATAGCCCATCTGGTCAGTCTCACCATATCGTACCCGTTTTTGAAATTCGTGTGATAACATGGATTAGTTGATTAGTTGAAATAAAAAGTAAGTAGCTATAAATTTAATCATTTCTTCATTCAATCATTTATTCAGTACTACCAAACTTGCCATGGCTTCCACCTTAGCGGAACCAATTTCCAATGCTGTTTTTCTTTGAAGTCTTTGTTAAAAAAAACGTAGCCGAATTGATAAAGGTCAATTGATTGAGTGACGCGTGGATCATTTTTGAGTTCCGTCCATGCTTTCGTCATTTCGTCTGACCAATAAATATCATCAAAAACGATAATGGTGTTTTCATTGGACTTTTTCATACAAAGTTCAAAATAGTCCATCGTCGGCTGATAGCGATGATTGCCATCAATAAAAACCAAATCTAATGATTCGATTTCCTTTAATGCATTTGGTAAAGATTGTCCAAATTCACCTGTGAACTGCTGAATGTTTTTAGCCTTCGACGTTTGAAAATTATTTTGAGCCACCTTTGCGACATTCGGACACCCCTCTATCGTATAAACTTTAGAAGCATCATTTGCTTTGGAAAAATAGAGTGTCGAAATTCCTAAGGAAGTGCCTAATTCCAAAATGCTTTTCGGTTGATAAGTCAAAGCAGTTTTGAATAGAATTTTGGCGAAATGAACAGCTGTTGCAGAAGTCTTTGCAATTTCACTGATACGCTTTTTCTTTTTGGGCAACACCAAAGAACCTGCTCCGAAATCATTGACATCTATCACAGATTTATTTTGCCTTAACTGCTCTCTCAGGGTGACTAAATCGCCGTATGCGTAGAAATTACGCTGGTCTTCCAGTATTTTTCTACAAAAATCAAATACGAATGGCGAATGGACACCATGCAGCGTATTTGCAGAGAAATAAAACTTTAGAAATTGGAAAATCCGTTTAATCAAGGTGGTTGTATGTTTGATTGAAGTGCAAAGAAAAGAAATGATGGCAAAAAAATTCCCGTTTCGAGTGGAAACGGGAAAAGAGAATCAAACATCACGCATTAAATAAGAAGAGTTAGTCTTTGTTTTTTGTTCAAATTTTTAAAATCAAAAATATTTTTTTTGGCTTTTGGAATAAAAAATTTAGGGGGCAGAGCTGGTATCTTTAGGAATTTGCAGATAAAAAAAGTAGTGTTTGTCTTTTGATTTGGAATAAAAAATTGTTCATAATTTTTGTCTCTTATCCTCTAATCATAATCTCATGAAAAAAATTCTTGCGGCTTTGGAATAAATAAAAAATTCAGGGGGCAGAGCTGGTCTCTTTAGGAATTTTGCAGATAAAAAAATGGGGAGGATTTTTTCTTTCATTTTAAAAAACAACATTTAAAATTCAAATTTTTTCAATCGGTTTAAAAGAAAAAAATTCGGGGAGCAGAGCTGGTATCTTTAGGAATAATGCAGAAAATTAAGAAGGGAGGAATTTAGTGTTTGTTTTTTGCTTTGGAAATTCTTGTGTTTACTGTGTAAGTTTAATCTGTTAATTGTAAGTTTTGGTAAAATGTAAATGTCAAAAAATAAAATCAAGCCTTAATAATGATAAAGGAAAAAAACTTGGGGGGAGAGCTGGTATCTTTAAACGGTTTCAAATGATAAGTTTGAAACACGTTTGTGTTCTAAAATAAAAGCAAGGGTAAATGTCAAAAGGGAGAATATCTTGGGTGGGATGAGGTAATTTTATTTTTACCCCGATAAGATGTCACAAAGATAAAGCAAATGAAGGTTATGATCCAAATCTCAAAATACTCAAAAATCATGATTTTAGCAATTTTCAATCATTTCAACATAAAGCACTGATTACCAGTAACTTACAATAAGTTATACAATAATCAATCAATGGTTTACCAATTGATTATCAAACAATTACGCAAACCATAAATAGATAAATTAAAAAAAAAACATTTAATCTTTTACCCATAATTGATCGAAATTATATTGATAATTTTTGTGTCACAAAGTTTTTTTATGTTTTTGAGGACTGAAATTTAGCAAAATTTTCAAATAATTTTATATTTGTGACATCACAAATAATAATAAATAAAATTAAAATCATTTAATTTAAAGGCATATCATTAAAAATGAGCAATAAAAACGGAATTTTAATCAAAAACGGCCTTTTAGTAAATAAAGGAAAGAAAACTGTCAAAGACGTCTTAATCAAGAATGGACGCATCGAAAAAATCGATAATGCGATTTCTGCGAAAGGCAATAAAGTAATAGACGCAGAAGGATTAATCGTAATGCCTGGAGTCATTGATGACCAAGTTCACTTCAGAGAACCAGGACTTACCCACAAGGCGAATATCTATACAGAGGCAAAAGCAGCAGTGGCTGGAGGTACAACTTCGTTTATGGAAATGCCAAACACCAAGCCGCCTGCTGTCACTCAAACCAAGTTGGAAGAAAAATATCAAGTTGGTGCTAAGACCTCTTTGGCCAATTATTCTTTCTTTATGGGAGCTGCCAATGATAATTTGGAGGAGGTTTTAAAAACCGATCCTAAAACTGTCTGCGGTATCAAGGCATTTATGGGTTCGAGTACTGGTAATATGTTGGTAGATAACCCAGTGACCTTGGAGAAGCTCTTTTCAGAATGTCCAATGTTGATTGCAACACATTGTGAAGATGAAAATACAGTCAGAACGAATTTGGCTTTATTTAAAGAAAAGTACGGCGAATCAATGCCCATCAAATATCATCCTGAAATCAGAAATGTGGATGCCTGTTTGATATCAAGCACTCTGGCTACTGATTTGGCGAAAAAACACAATGCCCGTTTGCACATCCTACATATTTCTACAAAAGAAGAATTGAAGTTATTTGGAAATAAAATTCCACTTGCTCAAAAAAGAATCACTTCTGAGGTTTGTGTGCATCATTTATATTTTGATGCGACGCATTATGATAAGATGGGTACAAAAATCAAATGTAACCCTGCCATCAAAGAACCTTCTCATAAAAAGGAATTATTCAAAGCACTTTTAGATGATAGATTGGATATCATCGCAACAGACCATGCACCTCATACCATTGAGGAAAAAGCAAACAATTATTTCTCCGCTCCATCTGGCCTTCCTTTAGTACAGCACTCCTTAAATGTCATGCTCGACTTTTACCATCAAGGAAAAATCAGTTTGGAAAAGATAGTTGAAAAAATGTGCCATGCCCCAGCTATTTGTTTTGAAATAGAAAAACGTGGGTTCTTAGAGGAAGGTTATTGGGCAGACATCGTATTACTTGACCCAAACAAAGAATGGACGGTGACCAAAAGAAATGTAAAATACAAATGTGGTTGGTCACCATTGGAAGGCAAACGATTCAAAGGAAAAGTGAATACCACCATCGTCTCTGGTCATATTGCTTACCGAAATGGTCGGTTTTATGAAAACAAAACGGGAGAACGTCTGACATTTGATAGAGACTAACTGATTTATCCGTTTACTTTGCACAAAACTACTTAATGAAATTACTGCTTTCAATTATTGCTTTCGCTATTTCAATTTCTGCTTTCGCTCAACCGATTCAAGGAACTTTATTAGATAGCTGGAAAGATTCTACCATATTAGGTACCGCTGCCTTTGACAATGCCTACAACGATGTCTGGGGATTCAAAGTGAACAATCATGAGTATGCTGTGATTGGTTCAACTTTCGGAATGCATATCATTGATGTGACCGACCCAAGAGATATTTTTGAGGTAGAAAGATTTCAAGGAAAGGATTTTGGGGAAAGAATCATTCATCGAGATTATCATGAGTATAAAGGATACATTTATGCAGTGAGTGATGAGGGAGAAAGTTCCATGCAAATAATAGATATCTCTCAACTACCAGATACCGTTACGATGGCATACGATAGTGATTCCGTTTTTATTCAATCGCATAATATTTTCATCGATACGAGTCATGCTCGACTATATAGTTTTTTGACTTCTACCCCACTCGAACGAAATACTCGTGGTGTCGCTGTTTATGACATTTCAGAACCAACTAGCCCTAAGTATGTAAAACATTTTGGGGATTTTGGGATATTGAGTCCTAACCATGTTCATGATGGGTATGTGAGAGATCATATCGCGTTTTTAAACTGTGGAAACGATGGTTTTGCTATAATGGATTTTACAGATTTAGAAAATCCGATAAGTTTAGGAGTTCTCAATTCAAACGCATATTTGCAATCAGGTTATAACCATTCAGGTTGGCCGTCGGATGATTGTAGCTATTATTACATGGCTGACGAGACTTGGGGGATGGATATAAAAGCAGTTGATCTTTCAGACAAAACAGATATGGTGGTCACTAATTTTTTCAATGCTGGAAATCCAGATTCTAATAGTATCCCTCATAACCAAATTGTAGCTTGCGATTATTTATATGTTTCCTACTATTATGATGGGTTGCAAGTATTTGATATTTCTGATCCATCAAATCCGCAACGTGCGATGCATTATAATACTACAAGTAGAAATATTATGCGGGGTTATGAAGGCGCTTGGGGTGTTTATCCGCATCTTCCTTCAGGTAATATTTTAGTTTCTGATATGCAAGAAGGGCTTTTTGTAATTGAAGCCATCGACAGCAGATGTAATCCAAATGCAAACTTAAAATCTTGTAATGCCCTGTCTTCCAACGAGGATTTGAAAAAAGCTTCTGCAAATCTTCAAATTTTTCCCAATCCAATATATGATCAATTGAATTTTTCCGTTTCAGGAATCTCTGAGTTTCAGAATGGAACTGTTTCGATTTTGGGCGTTGATGGAAAATTGATAAAAGCCTTTCCTAATTTTGAATTTCAACAAGGAAAAAATTCAATTTCTCTTTCAGGCAACTTTCAAATTCCAAACGGTATCTATTATTTGAAAATAAATGCTGAAAATATCAATGGAATTCAGAGGTTTGTGATTCATCAATAAATTAATCGAAGTTGCTATCAATCGTAAAGTGCACCCTGAGCGAAGTCGAAGGGTACAGAGCAAAAATCGATTTCCATGTCTCATGGCTTCGACTCGGCTCAGCCAACAGACTTGAAGAAGATAGCAACTTGATTCATCAATAAATCGATTCGTTGGATTTTAAAAAGATTATAAAAGGTTGGTTCAAAAATTCTTCAAAAAAGCAGCTTTTGCTTTTTGTAGTAATTTATTCATTTGCAGCGAATGCTTTTGCTCAATTCCCTAATCAATCTCAATTCCCTGGAGAAGACAATAGATTAGATACCGTTTCTACCAAACCGCTGGAGCAAAAAAGTCTGAATCGTTTGATTATGCCAGACACCATGGTCGTCAAATATTTTCACGCAAACAATCTGAGTGAAATAAAGGAATTGAGAGACACGGCACTCAGTGATGCACATTTGTACAGCCCTGCTCGTAGAAAACTTTTACCAAATGCCGTAACTGGAATTTTGGGAGGTGCAACGTTTCCAATGTTTTACGAGGAAGTTTATCGAAGAGGCGTCGATATCGGATTGCATCAATATGACCTTTATCACAAAACGGCAAATGATTTAAAACTACCAGAAACGACCAGTGGTTACTCAGTTGCAAAATATGCCGTTGGAAACACGCAAGCAGATGGATATTTACAATTTGAGTTAGGTAGAAAATATGCAGATGGTGTTTATTTTGCAGCCGAACTGAATCGTATTTTTCAAAATGGAGATAATTGGTCTCACCAAAACACAGGTCATTTTGGAACCTTGATTGGCGGTGGTATTAGTCGTAAAAAAAGTCCTTATAAAATCTTTTACACCTATAATTCGAACGTAGATAAAGTTCAAGAAAATGGTGGAATCATCTTAGTTGATAGCTTACCTCCATCCAACAACCGCTTTCGCGAAACGCCACGAACCATTACCCCTAACACTCAACATCTTAATCGAGAATTTGTCCTTCAACAATATTTGTCATTTTCTGGAAAAGCAAAAGATTCGCTTCAAAAGCCACGTGAATATACTTTAACCCATCAATTCAAATATTCATGGGCAGATTATAAGTATTCGGATATCATCAATCCATTAGGGACAGATTCTACCTATTATCAATTCTTTCCGGTTGATACACGTGGGTTTAGATTTAGGTTAGAACACAATACAATTTCAAATAGTTTGGCAGTTCAAACTTTCCGAAAAAAGCGATTTAAAAAGAGGAGCGACTTCTTTGAGGTAGGAGCTGAGCATCAGTATCATTTTATCAATTATGCGCCTGATACGCTTCGCAAAAATAATCTTTTCCTTTTCGGAAAATGGAATTTCCAACCATCGCAGCTTTTAGCGATTAAAACAACAGCTCATTTTGGAATATTAGACAATGCAGGTGATTATCGAGCAGAGGCTGATTTGACTTTTAATGTTGAAGATTGGGGAATTCTGAAAGGTCAGTTTGTCAATCAATTGTATGAACCAAGTATTTTGCAGGAGCAATTCAATTTCAATGTTACTCCTTTTTGGAATAATGACTTTCAGAAAACTTTGTCCACTTCCATCAAAGGAACTTTAGAATTACCCAAACTTGGATTGATGGTTGGAACGAAATATCACTTGCTCAATAATTACATTTTCTACAATGATTCTATTCAAGCAGAGCAAACCGCTACCCCACTCAATATCCTTCAAGTTTTCGGAAAATTGAATTTGAAGCTTTATAAATTTCACTTGGACAACTTAGCGGGTGTTCAGGTTTTTTCAGAAGATTTCATGCAACGACCTCCACTATATTTGGAAAGCAGTTTTTACTTTAAAGACTATATTTTTAAAGATAAATTGGGTGTAAAGGCAGGCGTAGAAGCAAGATTTGTTGGTGCTCACAAAGGCATGGCGTACCATCCCTTGGTAGGTCAATTTTACAATCAAAACGAATCTGAAATATTCCCTTACCCCGCCGTAAATGCCTTTCTAATTCTAAAAAGAAAAACTTTCCAAGGATTCATCCAAATGGAAAACGCGCAAGGTTATCTTGGTGGACAAAATCTTATCGACCAATACGACCAACGGTATTATACGGAGGTGGTCGATTATCCTTTTCCTAATTTGATGCTTCGTTGGGGGATAACGTGGAAGATGTATGATTGATCTAATTATCTCTCCCCTCTGCGTTGGCTGAGCGAAGCAGAAGCCAACAAGCATAAAAATCGAGCCCGTTGGCTGAGCGAAGCAGAAGCCAATAATACATGGAACGAACTTCGTGATTTACCCTTCGGCTTCGCTCAGGGTACGCCTTAGAGGTACATCGTTCCAAATTTTACATTCTTTCCGGCATTTCAATTCCCAACAAATCCATACCAGAAGCAAGAACAGTAGCAACCATTTTACTAAGTTGAATTCTAAATGCCATTGCCTCTTCAGACTCCGCTTTAAGAATCGAATGGTCATGATAAAATTTATGGAAATCTTTTGCTAAATTATAACAAAAATTGGCAATCGAAGATGGATCCAAATCTTTCGCGGCAAGCTGAACCAAAGACGGATAAGTAAACAAAGAACCAAGCAATTCTTTTTCCTGTGCTTCAATTTTTACATAATTATCTCCTTTTGACAAATCAATCTCCTGAGTAGCAGCTTTTCGTAAAATTGATTGAATTCTTACATAAGCATTCTGAACATAAGGTCCAGTTTGCCCTTGCAAATCCACTGACTCTTTTGGGTCAAAAATCATTCTTTTCTTTGGTCCTACTTTTATGATAAAGAACTTTAGTGCTGCCAACCCGATTCTTCTATAAATTTCATTTCTCTCTTCAGTAGACAGTTCTTCAATTTCACCTCTTTCAACGGAGTTCTTTCTTACTTCATCAATCACTTCTGCAATTAAATCATCGGCATCAACTACAGTTCCTTCTCTTGATTTCATTTTACCAGTTGGTAAATCAACCATGCCGTAGCTCAAGTGATGAAGGTCTGTCGCATAAGGTTCACCCAACCTTTTAAGGGTCTCAAACAAAACTTTGAAATGATAATCTTGCTCGTCCGCTACGACATAAACCATTTTTTCAACTCCAAAATCTTGGTATCTCAAGTTGGCTGTTCCAATGTCTTGAGTAATATAAACCGAAGTTCCATCGCTTCTCAAAACAATTTTTTCATCCATTTTAGCATCTGTCAAATCAATCCAAACAGAACCATCTTCTTTTTTGAAAAAGACTTTATCATTTAGTCCTTTTTCAATCATCTCCTTACCCAAAAGGTAAGTATTTGATTCGTAGTACAATTTATCAAAATCAACGCCCAAACTATCGTAAGTCACCTCAAATCCATCATACACCCAACCATTCATTTTTTTCCAAAGGGCAACCGTTTCTTCATCACCTGCTTCCCATTTTAGGAGCATTTCTTTTGCGGCTTTCCCAAGTTGGCTTTGGTTATTAAAGTAGTTTTGTTTGTACTTTTTAAAATACTCATCTTCCGTTTGTTCTCCTTTTTTGTGAGAAAGGAAGTGTTCAATGCCTTCTTCAGATTGTTGCCAAGCTGTGTATTCTGCTTTGAATTTAGATTCAAATTCTACATAGAATTTACCAACGAAGTGATCACCTTTTTTGCCTGTACTTTCTGGAGTTCCACCTTCGCCAAACTTTTCCCAAGCCAACATACTTTTACAAATTGCTATCCCTCTGTCGTTAATGATTTGAACATTTACGACCTCATTTCCAGCTGCTTTTAAAATTTTTGAACTTGACCACCCGAGTAAAATATTTCTGATGTGCCCAAGATGCAATGGTTTGTTTGTATTGGGAGAAGCAAACTCTACCATTACTTTTTTGCCAGTCAGCTCACCTTTTCCAAACAATTGATTATCAACGTTTTGAGAAAGAAAACCTTTCCAAAATTCATCATTGAAAGAAAAATTCAGAAAGCCCTTTACTACATTAAAATCTGAAATTTCAGAAACATTCGCTTGAAGGTAATTCCCAATTTCATCCGCAATTTGAGGAGGTGATTTTTTCCCAATTTTAGTATAAGGAAAAACCACTAAAGTATAGTCTCCTTCGAATTCCTTTCGTGTTGGATTAAGAATGACACTACTTGCGTCAACCTTTTCACTATAAAGGTTTTCGATAGCATTTTTCACCCCTTCTTTTACAGTTTCTAAAATATTCATTTGTTATTCTTTCTCATTAATAAAATCATCGTCTCGCAAAATGGCCGCAAATTTAATAAAATCGACTGCTTCACTCCTTTATTCAGAAGAGAACTTTTTTAAGAATAAAAAAATGGTCACCGGAAAAGTTCCGATGACCATATATTTTATTGACTAAAAGTCTGAAATGAATTATTTAGTTACAACAAATTTGTTGACACTAAATCCTTCATCTGTAATCGTATTCATCAAGTAAGTACCTGAATTAAAATTAGAAACATTGAATTGCAAAGTTTGCTTTTGAACGTTTTCAAATTTTTGTTCAGCAATTCTTTTCCCTGAAAGGTCTGTGATTACAACTCTTACGACTTTTGAATTTTCTTCTAAATCCAATTCTAATGAAACGACATCAGAAGTAGGATTAGGGAATACTTTCACTTTAGCTAAAGCTAAAGCTTGGTTTTCAGTAGAAGTAAAACCAGCCAAGTGTAATCTTACAACGTGATTGTTGTTTGATGCCCATCCACCTGTAAAGAAACTGGTAGGCTCATAAATCAAAGTACTTGGTAATGGATAATTAGTAGCACCTGCAATTGAGAAAAACGGAGCTTTTCCAATTCCTGCAGTTTCACCTAAATATTGAACCATTACTGCATACCCACCATCAGCTTTCATTGTAATTGGATCAAAGAAAGGCACCGTAATTAACCCATGAGGAGTTTCAGAACCATCCATAGTGTAACCACCAAATCCAACGATTTCAAAATCCGGGTAATCAGCACCTAAAATACCATCGCCATCAGGATCCATATCATAAACAACCAATGAGAATAAATCTGCATTTGGGTTATTAGTGAAAAGCGTATCAGGATTACCAATTGCAAAAGTTGCGTGAGTAGCAGTTGCTCCATTTGGTCCAGTATAATACGCAGAACCTACGTGGAATTCATTTCCTGCCGCTACAAACCGATCGTTTCCGATTGAAACAGAGGTAGTTGGGTTTCCTAAATCGACAGAGTAGGTATAATCTGTCATTTCAAAAGGAGAACGCAAAGTATCAGTATTCAAATCTGATGTAAACATTACCATGTGATTCCCCATTTGTGTTGGCGTGAAGCCAGTAAACGTAATCGTAGAATCCGCTAATGGTGGAACCTCAGCAGTTGCTGTTAATTCTGTGATAGTACCGTCTGGCTCAATCAAAGTAGCTGTAACTACTGGATTTACAGTTGCAGAGGAATCTTCATTAAAGTAATTAACTGTTGGGGTAATCGCTAATGCTTGATCCAATGGTGTTTGGTAGGCGAATGGAGCAACATTATTGGTCAAGTTTCTCAATTCAAAAGCGCCCATAACAGTAACTCCAGCATCAATTTGACCAGCCAAAATTTCTGATGTTAGCCTAGAAGCAAAAATAGCAGGAATCGTTACTGGCTCCATCATATCACCCAATAACATTCCAAATAATGTCTGAGAATCATCATCTGGATTATCATAGTGATTAACGATAATAACACCAGCTGCACCAGCCAATTCAGCATTCCAAACTTTGGTACTAAAGTTACAAGCACCTCTTCTAATCATTGCTAATTTCCCTGTAAGGTCACCTACAACAGGAGCGCAACATAAGCTATCTGTAGCATCATAAGCCCAAACGATTTCTCCGCGTACATCCATTGCTAATGTTGGGCCCCAGATTCCTGGTGTACCTGATGCATCAGCAGACATGGTGGTGTAATCATAAACGCCCGCAATAGCAGAAGGAGCTTCAACAACAAAATCAATCGGATATGGAGACTCATCGTTGATTTGAGCAAGAAGCATAGTTGAGGTACAAATAATCGCACCTATTAGTGTAAATATTTTTTTCATAAACTGGTAAAATTTGATTTAACAATAATAAGGATCGAAGATAAAGATAAGAATCACTTTCTTTTTATAAATCATTATTTTTTGAAGTATTCTTGACAAAATTTCGGCTTAAGTTTTGGGTTGATGCGTCCTTCGCATCATTTCCCCTACAATAAACTGGATAAATTAGACTTTATTCTAAAAATGAATACCCCAAGGACTTTGTAATAAAAAAACTGGCCATCAGAAAAATTCCAATGGCCAGTTTCTATTTTCAAAATTTGAATGAATTATTTATTCACAACAAATTTATTGACTCTAAATCCTTCATCTGTAATGATGTTCATTAAGTAAGCACCATTACTGAAAGTAGAAACATTGAAATTAAAAGTTTGAGATTTTACATTTTCAAACCTTTGACTCAACATTTGCTTACCGGACAAATCAGTAATAACTATTCTTACATTTTCAGAATTTTCATTCAAATCCAATTCAACATTAAGATTATCTGAAACTGGATTAGGGAAAATATTTACTTTTGATGATTCTAAAAGTTCTAAATCATTTTTCGTAGAAGTAAATCCGTCAAGGTGTAATCTAACTACGTGATTATTATTTGACGCCCATCCACCAGTGAAGAAACTTGGTGGCTCATAAACAAGCGTACTTGGTAACGGATAGTTTGTCGCTCCTGCAATTGAGAAAGTTGGTGCTTTACCAATTCCTGCAGTTTCACCTAAATATTGAACCATAATTGCATATCCACCATCTGCTTTCATTACAATTGGGTCAAAAAATTCAACGGTAAGAAGCTGATGTGGTTGTTCGTTACCAGTCATGGTATAACCACCAAAGCCAACAATTTCAAAATCAGGATAATCTGCACCCAATACCCCATCTCCATCTGGATCCATATCGTAAACCACTAATGAAAACAAATCAGCATTTGGATTATTGGTAAATAAGGTATCAGGATTACCAATTGCAAAACTGGCCCAAGTAGCTACTCCACCATTAGGTCCCGTGTAAAATGCAGACCCAACATGAAACTCATTCCCAGCGGTTACAAAACGATCATTTCCAATAGAAACAGCAGCAGAAGGATCTCCTGTATCGACGGCAAAGGTGTTTTCAGTCATTACAAAGGGAGAACGAAGTGTATCAGCATTAACATCTGTGGTAAACATTACCATATGCGCTCCCATTTGAGTAGGAACAAACTGAGTAAAAGTCAAAGTTGAATCCCCTAATGGACCAACGGAAACAGCACGGTCTTCTACAGTCACCGTACCATCAGGCTCAGTAATAGTAGCCGTAATATTTACATCGACCATTGCAATGGAATCATCATTGAAATAACCTACACTTGGAGTCAAAGGTAAAACTTGACTCATTGGAGTTTGATAAGCAAATGGAGCTGAATTATTAGTAAGGTTTCTGAGATCAAAAGCTGCCGTTACAGTATTACCAGCATCTAACTCTGATAAAATAATAACGCCTGTTGATCTGGAAACAAATACAGCAGGAATCGTTACAGGTTCCATATTTGCACCTAATGCCATGTTGATAACAGTTTCGTCATTATTGTCAGGATCATCAAAGTGATTGACAATAATTACTCCTACCGCTCCAGCCTGCTCAGCATTCCAAATTTTTGTACTAAAATTACAAACACCACGACGTATTAAAGCCATTTTGCCTGTTAAATCATTTACTACAGCTGTACATGCAAGACTATCTGTTGCATCATAAGCCCAAATGACTTCTGCCCGCAAGTCACTATTCAACATTGGGCCCCAATCATCGGCCTGGGTACCGTAATCATAATTCCCTGCAATTGATGTTGGATTTTCAATTAAAAAATCAATTGGAAAAGGAGAGCCTGCATTAATTTGCCCCCATCCTATTGATAGAAAAGAAATAGAAAAAAGAAAAGTAAATAATTTTTTCATAAACTGGTAAATTTTGAATTAACAATAATATCATTGAAGATAAAGATAACAATTGCTTCTAAAGTATAATTCACTATTTTTTGAAGTGTTCTTGACAAAATTTCGCTTAATAAATTTGAATTGACGTCTTGTTTGTACTTTTTCGCTCTATTAGTATGAAATTAATTTATTTCTTTAAAATTGAATAACATGAAAAAAATTTACCTAATTTTTTCCCTACTTGTTTCTGTTAGTCTTGTTTACGGGCAATATGGCTTAGACTTAATCGGAAAAAATTCTCCTTTGAACAAGGCCGTTAAAGTTACAAAGCATGAAAAAGAACTTACCACTTTTAATGCAGTTCCAAATCTTACGCCTGTCAAAACAAACCCAGCTTTTGAAGGCGTAACCAGAGCCGGAAAAGAAGTTGAAATAGGCAAATCAACGTATGATTTACAGTCAAACAGTAGCATGCAAAACAGGCTAATTAATCATGGCGATGGCACACTATCTGCGAGTTGGACAATGGCGACTGACCAGGATTGGACAGATCGTGGATCTGGATACAACTATTTTGATGGAACCGCATGGGGTCCAACTCCAACATCGAGATTAGAACAGATACGCAGAACTGGTTGGCCATCACTTAACAGGTTAGCCGATGGAACCGATGTTGTTCTTTCTCACTTTTCTCCTCCTCCTTATGATGGAAATTTATTAAGAAAGCAAGCTGATGGAACCTGGACAGAAAAAAACCTAGGTACATTGACTGAACCAATCGGTGTTCTTTGGCCTCGCTCAACGGTTGGCGGCCCTGATGGGAACACCTTCCATGCAATTGCTTTGACGACTCCTGTTGCATTAGATGGAGCAATTCACAAAGGAATGGATGGCCATATTCTTTATTACCGCTCATTAGATGGAGGTGAAACTTTCGACAAAATTGATGTAGTATTACCAGGTGCCGACTCAACCAACTACTTAACCTTGGGTGGTGATAATTATGCTATTCATGCAAATGGAAATACCGTTGCCGTTTTAGTTATGGGAGGTTGGGGAGACACTAAAGTCATCAAATCGGAAGACAACGGTGAAACTTGGACCGAGCATATAGTTAACGAATTTCCATTACCAGAGCCATATGATATTGTAGCTGGTTATGATAAAACCGAATGGCCAAACGATACATTTGACACCAGTGATGGAGCTGGGAATGTATTAGTTGATGGAAATGGTAAAGTGCATGTTGTTTATTCAGCTGTTACAGTTTTTGATGATGCATTTGGCAATACTGAATCTTTCTTTTTCCCAGCAGATAATTCAATCAATTATTGGAATGAAGATATGGGGGATGGAAACAAAATTATCATCGGAGGTTATTTTGATGAAAATGGCAATGACTCTATTGATATCGCAAATGATGCATATGGTAATTATGGACAAGGTCTTGCTTCCTACCCTTCTATGGGTATGGATGCTAGCGGAAATATTTTTGTTGTTTACTCTGCAGTAACTGAATCATATTCAAACCCAGATGCAAATCCTGGACTCCAACATTTCAGACGTTTATATGTACAAGGTTCTACAGATGGAGGAACAACGTGGAATGACCCAGTTGGCATTATCAATCCAGATTTTGCTGATGATTTCTTTTACCAATATTTTGAGGCTGTTTTTCCTTCTATGGCTAATTTAGTTGATGATCATTTACATATCGTGTATCAATTAGATTTTGAGCCTGGATTAGCGCTCAATGGAGATATGGATGCAGTAAGCGACAATTTCATCCAATACACAAAAATTCCTGTCGATTACGCACTTGGGTTATCAAGCACGAAGGAAGTTATTACACCAGAGCAAATTAAATTCTCAATTACTCCTAACCCAGCCTCTGAAGCAGTATTTTTAAACTTTGAGCTTGAAGAAGCTGGAAAAGTCAACATGGAACTTTTTAATCCAATCGGTCAAAAAGTGGCTGATTTTGGAACAGCAAATTATCCAACAGGTAGTTTTTCAAAAGAAATTTCTTTGGCTGGAATTGCAAAGGGAACTTACGTTGTAAAATTACAAACTGAAAAAACAGTTACATCAAAATTAATCGTGGTTGAATAACCATTGATTTTGATTGAACGCAGAAAAAAGCTGATTCAGGTAATCTGAATCAGCTTTTTTATGTGATTCATTGGGTTAAAATCGTCGTTTGTCGAAATAATATAGACTTTAATCCTTTTTAACCATATATTACACATCCAAAAAGTGACTAAATTTCTAAACTAATATTTCCCTATAATTATGATTTCAAACAACCTTAAAAAGAAAGCTGTTTTGTTTGCCTCAATTTTTAGTTTGAGCTGTTTTATCTATTTAAATTTATTTGTGAGATCAGAAATTGAAACTTCAAATTTTGAAGCTGAAATAGAACAAGCAGAAGATTTAAATAGTCCAAAAATCATGGCTCCAGATTTAAAAGTCGTTAGCCGTTTTATGGAAATCAGTAAAAAGGTTTTGAAGTCTATTCATTAGCATTTAAAATTCAGCTAAATTCTTATAAACTAAATCAACAGGCAAACCCATAATGTTTGCATACGTACCTTCAATTTTTGAAATTTTGCAGTGCCCCAACCACTCTTGCACTCCGTAAGAACCTGCTTTATCGAATGGCTCGTATCGATCGATATACCAATATTTTTCTTCAGAGGACATCTCATCAAACCACACATCAGATCTTCCTTTGAAAATCATTTTTTTTGATTTTGATAACAAGCAAACTCCTGTATAAACGGAATGCTTATTAGCCGAAAGTTCGGTTAACATCCGAAAGGCATCTTCTCTATCTTTTGGTTTATTGTAAATGCTATCTCCCATTACAACTGTACTGTCGGCTGCCAAAAGAATTTGATTTTCATTTGTTAAAAATTCTCTGCACGCCTCTGCTTTTATACCTGCTAAAAAGGCGGCAACTTCTGTCACATCCATCTCTGGATCAAATGATTCGTCCACCTCTTTTGTTTTTATTTCAAAAGAAAAACCAGCCTCTTCCAACAATTGTTTTCTGCGAGGAGATTTAGACGCAAGTATTATCTTTTTTTCTAAAATTTTCATGTCTTAAAAATTAACCTTTACTATAAAAATCAAAAAGCATAAACCAGCCAACATAATTACTTTTATTATTTGACTTGCCTGATGAAAGTCACTGACAGCCTGTGATTTATATATTTTAAAAATTGAAATTAGAATTGGAATCAACACTAAAAAAATTCCAAAAAACAAAGGCAAATAATGACCTTGATTAAATAAAATCCATAAAAAAAACGAAAGTCCTACAGCCAAAATACCTCCCCAGACCCCTGCTAAAATTTTCGACTTTTTTACACCCTCGACAATCGGAAAAGTCTTTGCGCCTTCTGCCCTATCTCCTTCCAAATCTTCAATATCTTTTACGATTTCACGCATCATCGTTGAAGAAAAAGCAAAGAAAATATAGCCCAAAAATATCCCAATTAGAAAGACCGTTTTTTGATTAATTTCAGTCAAAGCAAAACTAAATACTTCTGGAAAAAGGACAATTCCTGCCACTCCAGCGGCAAAAAAAGAAACGATAATATTTCCAACTAAATAGGACTTTTTGAAATATACAGAATAACTCCAAAGCATAAAAACAGCAATTGGGAACAGCAAAAACCAAAGCGGTCTTTCAACCCAAAAAGCCATATAAATTGAAATTAATGATCCTACAGCTATTGAAATCCAATAGAGCCATTTGGCGTTTATTTCTGATATTTTTTTTCCAATCACCCGAGTTTCAGGTTTATTGATTTTATCAATTTCGATGTCTTTCAAATCATTAATAATATAACCACCTACTGCAACTAAAACCGTAGCCAAAACCAATAAGCTAAAATGAAATAGATCTAAAACTGGCTGAGAACCAGATTCAACATGATATGGATACACCACCAAAAACTGTAGCAAATATTGCGTGATGGCAACAATCAATAAATTTTTAGCTCGAATAAGTTTGAGGTATGCCATCAATTATCGAAAGTTTTCAGTCATCGGTAATCGAGCAGTAGGTTTCATTGATTGGTCAGCGAAGTCATTTTTTAAGTACTTAAAATAAGCTGCTACGCCTATCATAGCGGCATTATCAGTGCAGAATTGGAATGCCGGAATAAAAGTGTCCCAACGATGCTTTTCACCTGCTTTAACAATTGTTTCTCTTAAAAAACTATTGGCAGAGACACCTCCTGCAATTGCAATTTGATTGATGCCGGTTTGCTTAGCCGCTTTTCTCAATTTGGCCATCAAAATGGTCACAATTCGAGTTTGAACAGAGCAACAAATGTCCTCCAAATTTTCAGCAATGAAGTTTGGATTTTTAGCAACTTCTGCTCTTAAAAAATATAATATTGCGGTCTTAATTCCACTGAAACTATAATTAAAACCTTGCATTTGAGGATGCGGAAATTCAAAAATTGGCTTTCCTTTTTTTGCCAATTTATCAATGATTGGACCTGCGGGGTAATCCAACCCTAACATCTTACCCGTTTTATCGAAAGCCTCCCCTGCTGCATCATCCAATGTTGAGCCAATCACCTCCATTTCCAATGGATTGGTGACTTTTACAATTTGAGTATGACCACCACTTACGGTCAAGCACAAAAAAGGAAAAGTTGGTTTCGGTTCTTCCGCAAAATGGGCTAAAACATGCGCTTGCATGTGATTGACCTCTATAATCGGAATATCGAGAGAAAGTGCCATTGATTTGGCAAAAGAAACACCGACAATTAAAGATCCCATAAGCCCTGGGCCACGAGTTACGGCAATAGCTGAAAGTTGTGTTTTCTCAATTCCTGCTTTTTTCAGTGCCATATCGACGACTGGGATAATATTGGATTGGTGGGCACGAGATGCCACTTCTGGCACTACTCCACCATATGCACGATGCACTTCTTGATTGGCAACAAGATTACTCAAAACCACTCCATCTTTTATCACAGAGGCAGATGTATCATCACACGAAGATTCAATTGCTAAAATATAGACGCTCATTTTTGTATAGCTTCAATTAAAATTTACTTTTGTAGCCTGCGCAAACATACTAAGAGTTTACAATAACTTTTAAAATTAAAAAACACAATTATGTTAGGTTCCAGAAGAAAAAAAGAAGAAACTGCCAAAAGTGCATCTCCTCTTGATAGTTCGAACTGTGTCGTTTCAAAAGGCGCTGTAATTGAGGGAAAATTTTCCTCAACTGATAGTTTAAGATTGGATGGTCAAGTTAATGGCGAAGTAGATTGTAAAAGTCGCTTAGTAATGGGAGCATCCGGTAAAGTTATTGGCACTGTAAAAGCAACAGAGGCTGAAATTTTAGGAACAGTCGAAGGTGACTTAATAATCACAGGCGCATTGAATTTGAGAAGTTCTGCAAAAATAAAAGGAAACATTTCAGCAAAAACCATGTCTGTTGACGAAGGTGCCATTTACAATGGCGAATGCCGAATTGGTGAATACTCAGGTGCTCAAAGAGTCACAAGAGTAGTAAAATCTGAAGCTTAAAATTACAAAAGCTTCATTGCCTGCTCAAGATCTTCAATCAAATAATCAGGGTCTTCAAATCCGATGTACAATCGTACAATATTCCAAGGTGCTTCTGGGTCTTTGTATCCTTTTCTATTGTAAAATGCAGCAATCGGTAACAAAAGACTTTCATGCCCACCCCACGAAACGGCAAGCAGAAACCTTTGAATTGCATCAGAAAAACGCTCAATGTTTTCAATACTATCTGTTTTAAATTGAACTGAAAAAAGCCCACCACAGCCCCTCATTTGTTTTTTAGCTAATTCTAATTGAGCAAAGTTTTTTGAAAAAGGATAATAAACCTTTTCAACTTTGGGATGCGCTTCAAGCCATTCTACAATTTTTATGGCAGATTGATTAGAACGTTCCATTCTGAGTTCTAAAGTTCTTAAACCTCTAATAATTAAAGCGGTATCATGCGGAGAAATAATTCCTCCAATATTCATCAATTCTGATTCGAATATTTTTCTAACCATTGCCTCAGTACCACACAAAACACCGCAAACAACATCGCTGTGTCCATTGATAAATTTTGTACCTGAATGAACGACGATGTCTATTCCAAATTCAATTGGATTTTGAAAATAAGGAGAAGCACAACTATTATCGATAATTGTGATAATTCCATTTTCCTTTGCTATTCTGGCTATTGCTTCTAAATCTTGCAACTCCATCAACAAAGAATTGGGGCTCTCCAAATAAATCACAGAGGTATTTGGTTGAATTTTACTTTTTAAATCATCCAAATTATTTCCTTGAAAAAATGAATTTGTGACATTGAATCTTGGCATATAATTTGTCATAAGTTTATATGTCCAAGAGTATGGAGCGTTTACACATAAGACATGATCTCCTGCTTTTACATTTGCCATAACCGCAGCAGAAATCGCTGCGACTCCAGAGGCAAAGACGAGCGAATCCTCAGCCTTTTCCAAAGCCGCCAACTTTTTCCTAAGAATATTTACCGTCGGATTATTTCCTCTGGTGTAGATAGAATTATGGAATTCATCATCAAAAGCCTTCCTAAAATCCTTAAAATTCCCAAAAGCGAAATTACTTGACTGAATCACAGGAGGACAGATTGCATTGAAGTATTGATGCCTTTCTTCCCCGAGATGTGTTAATATTTCACTTAGATGCATTAAAAAAGGATTAAAATGTTAAATAATTTGACTTTGAAGGTTACATGGGTGAAATTTGCAATGTATTTTAATTTTCCCATTGAAACACTTTCTATGAACAAAATCTTAATTACCCCAAAGGCGTATCTCGTCTTGTTACTATTCTTTTTGTTTTCTTTTTCGATTGGTGCTCAATCTGTGTCAGATATTGATACTCAAGTTTTGGCTTTTCTAAAATCCAATCAAGACCTAATCTGTAAATTTTCGGAAACTTACAAAGCTAACTCCCATGAAGTAGTCGCTTTTGGATATCCGAAATTAACTGAGTTTTTTGAAAAAGAAAAATCTGATTCAGACAAGAAATTAGAGTCTCTATATATCTATCTTGGAAGCCGTGAGGCTGATGTACAAATAGGCGAATTTCAACTAAAAACTTCTTTTGTTGAGCAAATAGAAACGATTGTCAATAACCATTCAGCAGTTTTTCCTGATTTTACTTTTGTTGGTCAATACAACAAAGTGGATGAGCGCAGCATTCGCGAACAGCGAATTACAAGAATGAAGGATGTAGAATGGCAATTGAATTATTTATTTGCTTTTAAGGCCATCGCAGACTCCTGCTTCTTTGGTATTGAGTTCAAAAATATAGAAGAAAAAACAGCTTTTTACTCAATTGCTTTTGATTTAGGATTCAAAGCAAAACTTCAAGAAATTAAATCTTGTTATCAAAGTTTTAATGACGTTGAAAAGGACAAGAGAGTTCAAGAATGTCAAAAAACTGCACTGCTTGCAACTGAATTCCTTACGAAATACACCCCTATTTTTGATTGTAAAGGTGATTTCGCAAGGTTCAAATAATATTTTTTCTGAGATTATTTTATAAACACAAATGCTAGAAAACAGGCAATCATCCTAATAAGGTGGTTGCCTTTTTTAATGCATTTTCAATACCAGAAACATCCGCTCCACCAGCTTCAGCATAGAACGGTTGACCACCGCCGCCGCCTTTAATTTCTTTTGCTAAATCACGCACAATATTTCCTGCATTTAGACCTTTCTCAGCAATCAGATTTTTACTCACATTAACAATTAATCGTGGTTTCCCATCAATTTCAGCAGCAAAAACTATCAATACATTTCCTTTCTCTTTTTCAAGGTTGAAAGAAAGCGCTTTGATGGCTCCAATATCTTGCAAATCAACTTTTTTAGCCAAGAAGTTCACCCCTCCTTTATCTTCAAATTGATTGATTAATTCAGATTTCAAAGCACCAGCTTGTTTAGCAACAAATCCATCCAATTGTTTTTTCAACAACTTGTTTTCTTCTTGTATAGCAGCTATTTGTTTTGGCAAGTCCTTTGGACTCGCTAAAAGCTCTTTAATCGCTTCTAACTCGCTTAATGCGTTATTCAAATACGCTTCTGCTTTACTCCCTGAAATCGCTTCTAACCGTCTTACACCAGCCGCTACCCCATTTTCGGAAACTATTTTAAAATAGCCAATATCTCCTGTCGCTTTCACATGCGTTCCTCCGCACAATTCTCTTGAGAAATCTTTATCAAAAGTTATCATTCTAACCACCTCTCCATACTTCTCCCCAAAGAGCATAGTTGCACCCGATTCTTTGGCTTTTTCAATTGGCATTTCGCGGTCTTCTTCTAAAGCAATATTCTCTCTAATTTTTTGATTTACCATCTTTTCTATCGTAGCCAGTTCTTCATCAGTTACTTTCTGAAAGTGGGAAAAATCGAACCTAACTCGTTGATCATCAACATTTTGCCCTCTTTGCAATGCATGTTCGCCTAACACCTCGTGCATCGCTGCATGCATCAAGTGAGCCGCAGTGTGATTGGAAGAAATTGCTTGTCTTTTCCTTTCATCAATCTCAGCTCTCAATGAGCCTTTCAGGTTCTCAGCAGAAGGCATTTTATCGACAATATGAATTATTAAATCATTCTCTTTTTGAGTATCAACAACCTTGATTTTTTCACCATCAAAATTGAAGATTCCTGTATCTCCAGCTTGTCCCCCACTCTCTGCATAAAAAGGCGTTTTATCAATAACAATTTGAAATTGTTTTTTCTTTTTCTGAATCACCTCTCGATACTTTACAACCTTCGCATTTTTCACAACAAAATCATCAAATCCAACAAATGTAACAGATGGATCTTCAGTCAAAATAATCCAATCTCCAGCCTCTTTTGAAGCATCTGCTCGACCTCGATTTTTTTGTGCATTTAACGCAGATTCGAAACCAGCTTCATCCACTTCAAAACCTTTTTCAGAGGCCAACAAACGTGTTAAATCAATTGGGAAGCCAAAAGTGTCGTAAAGTTCAAATGCAGCTTTTCCATCAACGATTTCATCATTGACTTTTACCGATTCAAATCTTTTCAAACCACTTTCCAGCGTTTTCAAAAAGCCTTTTTCTTCCTCTAAAATTACTTTTTTAACAAAGTCCAGTTGTTGTAATAATTCTGGAAAAACATCCTTGAATTTATCTGCCAAAAGCGGGATCAAAGTATGTAAAAATGGCTCCTGAATATTCAAAAATGAGTAGTAATATCTAACTGCTCTTCGAAGGATTCTTCTAATCACATACCCTGCTCCATTATTACTTGGCATCTGCCCATCTGCAATCGCAAAAGACACCGCTCTAATGTGATCAGAAATCACCCTCATTGCAATATCTGACTTAGGCGCATCCTGGTAAATACTGGTATATCTAATACCAGAAGCTTTTTCAATTTCTTTAATAAAAGGAGAAAAAACATCCGTATCGTAGTTGGAAGTTTTTCCTTGCATTGCCATACACAAACGCTCAAATCCCATACCTGTATCAACATGTTGATCAGGCAAATTTTCGAGCGAACCATTCGCTTTCCTATTAAATTGAATAAAAACGAGATTCCATATTTCAATTACTTCTGGCGAGTCTGCGTTGACCAAATGCTTTGCGTCAAATTTTTCACGCATTTCATCAGGACGAAGGTCAATATGAATTTCAGAGCAAGGGCCACATGGACCAGTATCTCCCATTTCCCAAAAATTGTCAGCTTTATCAAACCTCAAAATTCTGTCAGGAGAAATGTATTTTTTCCAAATATCAGCTGATTCCTCGTCTGGATCTAAGCCATCACTGGCATCACCTTCAAAAATAGAGACATAAAGTCTATCTTTTGGAAGTTTATAAACCTCGGTCAATAACTCCCAAGCCCAAGCAATTGCTTCTTCTTTAAAATAATCACCAAAAGACCAATTGCCCAACATTTCAAACATCGTATGATGGTAACTATCAATTCCAACTTCCTCTAAATCGTTGTGTTTACCCGAAACCCGAAGACACTTCTGTGTATCCGTAATTCTTGTTGAATCAGGTTTTTTATTACCCAAAAAGTAATCTTTGAACTGATTCATTCCTGCATTCGTAAACATTAAGGTAGGGTCATCCTTAACCACAATTGGTGCTGAAGGAACTACTTTATGAGCTTTTGATGCAAAAAAGTCCAAGAATTTTTCACGAATTTCATGTGATGTCATATCTCGATTAGCTTGTTAAAGATTTGTAAATCATTATTTTTTTTGGAAAGAAAATAGATATTCGTCCATTCAAAAAAACGGCAAATATATAAGTAGTTGCGTTTTTTAAGGTAAAAATGGTATTATTTACTTTTCGCGAACAAATGTATTAACTAAAAAATATATTATTAATTTTTGTCTTTTTAATTTGCATTACTACATTTACCCTCGCTTAATGCCAAAATCCACCTGAAACCTACATTACTATCTGAGAAAACACACGCATAAGAAATAAGATGTCTTATGTATATTTTTTGGCGAAAACGCTTAAATGAGAAAGGATTTTTACAAGTATAATGAAAGTACACTTAGCTACGA
This sequence comes from uncultured Saprospiraceae bacterium, assembly GCA_937930815.1. Taxonomy (GTDB): domain Bacteria; phylum Bacteroidota; class Bacteroidia; order Chitinophagales; family Saprospiraceae; genus JAGQWW01. Next base: position 35,428 of record CALHBQ010000103.1, read on the forward strand.
AAAGGTTAAGTTTACTTGGAAAGAAAGACTTTTAGAATCAGGAAAATTTATAGGTTTAGTCCTATTTACAAGTTTCCTTCTAATGGTCTTTACTCGCAACTTCTTCCCATCCGCGCAAGAAATGTCTCTTATTCGAGAAATCGAGCAAATGGAGGCAAAATATGCATCACTCAACCACGATTTGGATCTAATGGAAAAGGTAGTGGAAAATATCCACGATCGAGATGGTGCCGCTCACCGTATGATTTTTGGAATGGATCCTATTGACGATGATGTTTGGCGAGGAGGTATTGGTGGACATGATAGAAATTCAGACATAGTCAACTATCAAAAGTCTGGGCTTTTACTTTCTAATACTCAACGGAAAATTGATAGGCTAAAATTCCAGCTCACTTTGCAATCAAAATCGCTTGACACCATTTACAACTTGGCGAAAAACAGAGAAGAGATGTTTGCTTCCATACCTTCAATCAAACCAGTCAGTGAAGATAAACTATCAAGAAAGGTTAAATATCTTTCTGGATATGGAATGAGGTTACACCCTATTCATAAGGTTAGAAAAATGCATGCTGGTATTGATTTCACAGCAAAAAGAGGTACTGCAATCCAAGCTACTGGAAATGGAAAAGTTATTCGAGTTGAAAATCGTAAAAGTGGTTATGGTAAGAATGTTACAATCGATCATGGATACGGTTACAAAACCTTGTACGCACACATGTACACCATTGATGTAAAAAAAGGTGATAAAGTAACTAAAGGACAAAAGATTGGAACTGTAGGGAGTACAGGTACTTCAACTGCGCCTCATTGTCATTACGAAGTACATTACATGGGCAAAAAAGTAAATCCTATTCACTATTGTATGGATGGTTTGACACCAACAGAATATAAAGAATTAGTAGACGCATCAGCAGCTCAAAATCAATCTTTCGATTAAAGGAGCAGACATAAACAAAACGAAAAAACAAGAATTAAGGCCTTCCAAACTATGGAAGGTCTTTTTAGTTTTTATTTCTACCCAACTTCTCTTCGAACTTTTTATTTATTCACAACCTTTTAACGGTATATAAGTATTAAAAGACGTACTTTTGCGGCTTCGTTTAAGAATTCAGAACATTACAACTTTATTAAAAATTAACTAACAGGTTGATAATCAATTATTTACGTTATTAAAACATATAATGAAGGAATTAAGAAATATTGCCATTATTGCGCACGTAGATCACGGAAAAACCACCCTTGTAGATAAAATGCTCCAAGCTGGTGAAATTTTTGAATCTCACAAGGAGGTTCGTGAACTTGTAATGGACAATAATGATCTGGAAAGAGAAAGAGGTATCACCATCCTTTCCAAAAACGCTTCTATGAATTATAAGGGCGTAAAAATCAATATTATTGACACACCTGGTCACAGTGATTTTGGTGGAGAAGTTGAGCGTGTTTTGAACATGGCTGACGGTGTTCTACTATTGGTAGATGCATTTGAAGGTCCTATGCCTCAAACACGATTCGTACTACAAAAAGCAATTGAAATTGGTTTGAAACCAATCGTAGTTATTAATAAAGTTGATAAAGAAAACTGTACTCCAGAAGAAGTTTACGAATCAGTTTTTGATTTGATGTTCAACTTAGATGCATCAGAAGAGCAATTAGATTTCCCAGTCGTTTACGGTTCTGCTAAGAATGGTTGGATGGCTGATGATTGGAAAACTCCAGTTGACGATATTACGTATTTACTTGATCAGGTCATTGAGCATATTCCTGCTCCAAAAATTCCAGAAGGTAACCTTCAGATGTTAATCACCTCTTTAGATTATTCAAACTTTGTAGGGAGAATTGCGATTGGAAGAGTTCATCGAGGAAGTATGAAAGTTGGTCAAACTGTTTCTTTGATGAAGAAAGATGGAACCATCGTAAAAAACAAGTTGAGAGGTTTGTTCAACTTCGTTGGGATGGAAAAAGTAAAAACTGAAGAAGTTGCTGCAGGTGAAATTTGTGCATTAGTTGGATTAGAAGGTTTTGATATTGGGGATACAGTAGCACATATTGAAAATCCTGAAGCATTGCCAAGTATTGCGATTGATGAGCCAACAATTAGCATGAGTTTTACGATTAATGATTCTCCTTTTTTCGGACAAGAAGGAAAATTCGTAACATCTCGACACATCAATGATAGATTGCAAAAAGAATTAGAAAAGAATTTGGCCTTAAGAGTTCATGCCACCAATTCTGCCGATACCTTTAAGGTGTATGGTCGTGGAGTTCTTCACCTCTCGGTTTTGATTGAAACAATGAGAAGAGAAGGATATGAGTTACAAATCGGTCAACCACAAGTAATTCTTAAAGAAATTGATGGCGTTAGTTGTGAGCCAGTTGAAGAATTGACGATTGATCTTCCAGAATCAACTTCTGGTAAAGCAATTGAAATGGTCAACCAAAGGAAAGGCATCATGCTTTCGATGGAGCCAAAAGGAGACAGAATGGTGATGGAGTTTGAAATTCCTTCAAGAGGTATTATCGGTTTACGAAGCGGGTTATTAACTGCAACTGCAGGTGAAGCGATTGTAAATCACCGTTTCAAAGAATATCAACCACACAAAGGTGTAATTCCGGGAAGACAGAACGGGTCTTTAATCGTGATGGACGCAGGTACTGCAATTCCTTTTAGTTTAAATAATTTGAAAGACCGCGGTACTTTCTTCATTGCTCCAGGTGAACCAGTTTATGAAGGTCAGGTTATTGGAGAGAATACTCGTACTGGAGATTTGGTTATCAATGTTACTAAAACAAAGAAGTTAACCAACATGCGTTCTTCAGGAAATGATGACAAGGTAAAATTGGCACCACCAAAAGTTCATTCTCTGGAGGAAGCTTTGGAATATATCCAGGGAGATGAGTATGTGGAGGTTACACCTAAGTCGATTAGACTAAGAAAGGTATATTTGAAAGAGCATGAAAGAAAAAGAGCACGTAATGCTTCATTATCAAAAGTAGAAGCTTAGTTTTCTTTTTTCTATAAAAAAACAAAAACTCCGTTGATTAATTTCAACGGAGTTTTTTATTTTACAAACAGATTAGAGTCGAATTATTTTTTAACTCCTCCTTTCAGTTCATCTTGTAATTTCTTCAACTTAGTCCAATCAGCTTTTGCTGCCAATTTTGCTTGTTTTGACCAAGTTGAAGGATTGTGGATTTGGTAACGAGGACCAGCTGCAGCCAAAACCTTTCTCAAATCAGTAACTTTGGCTTTACCCAAATCTTCAAAAGAAGTAATCTTTGCCTTCCCTAAAATCTCTGCGATTTTAGGACCAATGCCTTCGATTTTTTTCAAATCGTCCTTTTTGGATTTTGAAACTTTTGCGACTTTTTTGCTTACAACTTTTTTAGGAGTCGCTTTTTTAGCAACTACTTTTTTTGATGCGCCCTTTTTCATAGTCGCTTTTTTAGCAACTTTTTTCTTAGAAGGTACGTCCGAAACTTCTGATACATTTATGACAGAATTTTCAATACCGAATGCATTTACAGGAGTGTATTGATCAGCTGCCCAATCATTTTCCCAAACGCGATTATCAATTAAGTATCTGAATTCGTAAGCCTGACCAGTTTTCAACTCAATAGTCGTTTCAAAGGAACCGTCCTTCTTTTTTTTCATAATAAAAGGATTGCTTTGATCCCAATTATTAAACTCGCCCAAAAGCGCTACTTTTTTCGCCGATGCAACAGCTTTTTTTGGTAAAGAAAAAGTGGCTTTACATACTTTTCCTTTTTTTGGAAATACTTTTTTTAACATAAATTATTTGGTTAGAAAGTTAGTGAAACACAAATAGAGAAGACAAAATTATACCAATTTTGAGGAACCAAAAAATATGATTAGAATTAGAAAAATTCTATACACATTTTAATATTCTACCCCGCTCGTTCATATATGAAAAATATTTCATTTGTTCGAAATTTTTAATATTAAAGGTGGAATATTCTTGTTTGGCAAAACTTTTGCAAAGTTAGATTCAGGAGCTTAGTAAATTGATTTTTTTCAATTAGATACACCAATTTCATTTTTGGGCAAGTTATTCTCTAACTATATATTGGTATATTTCAATCTTCAAGCCCATTTCTACCCAATCCAGTTACTGAAACATATTCATTTTAAATATTTGTACATATCTTTGATAAGTTAACCTTGTCATAGGTTGTCTCTAATAAAAATCGATGTTACTTTCTATGTGATATCATTGAATATTAGCAAATTATAATCTTTGTGAAAAAAACGGATCTTACACATAAGTGATCAATTAGGCCTGCGCTGGTACGACCAGTGTGTTGGCCTATTTTATTTTTACAGAGAAAGTCAGAAAATAACAGTTTTGATAAAAGAAACTGGCTCCAATCCGAATAAGAAAAAGTTGGAATCAGATTGTTTTTATACATACATCTTTAACAAATTAAATTCTTTAACCAAATTCTTTAATCTCATGAAAAAAGATTTTTTAA
>CALHBQ010000104.1 GCA_937930815.1 uncultured Saprospiraceae bacterium
CATTCGAAACCCACCAACCAATAACTATCTCTCAAAAATTGATAGACGGAGCAACCGCTTTCGCTTGTCTTACTTTCTTTCCAGCAATGTATCTGATTGGAAGTTTTTTGATGGGATAAGTGGTTGGAACAACTCAAAGAAAAAAGAGACATTGACTCCTATAGCCAATGTCTCTTCTCTATTTTAATAAGCTTTTGAAACATCATACAACGCTCCAAACTCTTTTCCTTCCTCTTTGATTTTTATCTTTTTCTGATACAAATCTAAAGCAATCTCATAACCGCCACCATCATCCAAATATACAGACCATTCGTCGCGATCAATTTCTGTAAACTGCTTTGGTGCGTTTATTAAATCAGGATTAGATTCTAACCATGTTTTAGTATTAGGAACCTTGGCAAAACTTCCCTCTTTACCACTTCCGTGGTTATAAACTACTTTTTTGACATGGGCTCCTTTGACACTTGTAAATACCTCCTTTATATCATATTGAACTCGCTCTTTGGTTTTACTATCTGAATACATAATCTTTTTGGTATGCAAGTCAGGGCGCAGTTTTACATTACGACCTTTATCAACAAGGTAAACCGAAAAGTCATCTCTACCCTCTTCTCTAAACTCATAACTTGATTTAAAATTTGCGTCTTCTTCCATCCATCTTCCATTACCCATGTTTCTCAAATAACCATTGCCGAAAGCTATAAAATTGACATTACGCCCATTCACTTTAGGAAGTGGATTTGAAACTGTTGATGTTGTTTGGGTAATGGTATTTTTTGTGGTCAAACCTTCTGTTTTTATTGCAGCAACTGGTACTTCATTATTTGTTTTTGGTGTAGTTGTTACTCCTGTAGTTTCAGTCACGACTGGATCGCCGATTGGGATGGCCTCTCCACTACCTTGATTAAAAAAATAAAAACCAGTTGCTCCTAAAAGCAAAGCCAATACTCCCAAAAGCAAAGGCTTCGAACTTGATTTTTTTGATTCAGAACTAGAAATTGTTTTGGAGGTAGAAGCTGATGCCGAAGCTATTTTTCTTGCAGAGGCAGTTTCTATTGCTGCTACCGTTTTCTCTTCCTCTTCTTTAATCGCCTTTTTTTCTTGCAAAATATTTAGAATACTCATCTCGATACGCCTCAAATCACTTTTGGATTGCTCCACGCCAAGATTGGCTTGCCGTTTCCATTGTTTGAATTGACCCGACAATAAAACTGCCTCATCATGTTTTGGGGATTGGGTATCGTTCGTATAATCTACCAAAAGTTTTATTGCATTTTCAGTTTCACCTTTAGCAATATGATTGCGAATTTTCTCAATGATTTCCATGTGTAGTTGGTTTTTAAAGTTGTTTAGAAATTTGAAGTTAGAATGATTCAATCTCTAAGTTCCACTTTTTTAGTACAATTCAAAAAAGAGAAGCGAGCCTTACACATAAACACCACATGAAAATGTGGTACTTTATCTCCTTTTTTCCATTGACTCCGAACAAAAAGGATAGTATTTCATTAATTTCCATTATAGATTTTTAAGTAGTGATATCATTTTTTTTTATGTAATATTGATTACCTTACATAAACACAAAAATTCATCCTTATTAACATGCTTGACACATACAAATTATTAGCCCGACTTTTTGGTTATGAGACGGTTGATATTGAGGAAATGCAAAAGAGGGGAATGCTCATCTTGTTAGTTGGTCTCACTTGCGTTGGTGGTACTATTTACTCTTCCATTTATATATTGCTGGGAGCATCGGGAATGGCAAAAGCTACCATGCTTTATATTCTGGCTTGTATCATCAACTTCTTTGTTTTTTATATTTCAAAAAACTATACTTTCTTTCGGGACTCTTCTTTGATATTCATTTTTGTTGATTCCATCTTAGCGCATTATTTCAATGGAGGATTTGTGCAAAGTAGCGCCGTGGTGTGGTCCGCGATGTTAACACCTTTGGGAGCACTTATTTTTCATCCAGAAAAAGCTCGATTGTATTTCATACTCTTTTTAGTTGTGATTGCAACTGCAGTCATCTTGGATGTCTATGTGGATTTACCCAGCGAGGACTTGCCTCAAAGCATCATTATGACTTTTTATCTTTTCAACATTTCAACTATCAGTTTTATAAGTTTCTTTTTGTTGTACACCTTTATGCGACAAAATGAAGAATTCAGAGCCCTCATCAACCAACAAAAAGAAGCTGCTTCGCGCGAAAAAATCAGAACAAAAATATCGAGCGATTTACATGACAATGTTGGTTCTATGCTCACAGGCGTCGCTATGCAAACTGAGATTTTAAAAATGCACATCGATGAAAAAAATATTGAAAGATTTGAGAAAATATCAGCTTTGAGTCGAAAAGCAATGGAAAGTATGAGGGATACCGTTTGGGCCATTGATTCCAGAAAAGATACGATTGGTGATTTAAATAGTAGAATCTTAGATTACGCGCTCGAACTTTTTGAACCACTCAACAAGCAAGTTAATTTCAAAACAGAATTGGATGCGGATTTGATAATCAACCCAGACATTCGCCAGGCTGCTTATCTGATATCAAAAGAAGCCTTTACGAATATCGCCAAATACAGTGATTCGGTCAAAATAGATTTTCGACTTTTCGAAGAAAAAAATAATCTAAAACTTCATATCCGTGACTATGGAAGTATTCGTACTGAACCAATCAAAACTTCTGGCCAAGGTTTATCCAATATGAAATTACGTGCCGAACAAATTGGTGGCAATTTTCAATATTTTATTGAGGATGGATTTCATGTGGATTTTAGTTTTCCTTTGGGGTAATCGTTTTCAAAGAAAAAATAAAAAGGCGAACGAAAATTAATTCGTTCGCCTAATTTAATTATTTCTCATTCACCGTAAACAAAGCGTGTTGACGGTGAATAGAATTTTGAAGTTGAAATAACTTCTACATTACAGGAGCAGCCGCGACAATTGCTTTGTCAGCTTTCGCTGCATACTTTTTGAAATTTTCGTTGAAAAGTTTCGAAAGTTTTGCTGCTGTTTTATCGTAATCTTCTTCGTTTCTCCAAGTGTCTCTTGGATTCAAAACTGCGTTAGGAACATCTGGACATGTCTTTGGCATCATCAAGCCAAAAACAGGGTGTTCTCTGTATTCTACCTCATTTAAATCACCGTTCAAAGCAGCTTTGATCATCGCACGAGTGAAACTCAACTCCATACGATTTCCAACGCCATAACCGCCACCAGTCCAACCAGTGTTGATTAACCAAACATTGATTTTTCCATCACCTTGACGACTTCCTTTTTTGAGTTTATCACCTAATAATTGAGCGTAAGCTGTCGGGTGCAATGGTAAAAATGGCGCACCAAAACAAGCAGAGAAAGTTGCTAATGGTTCGTTGATACCTTCTTCTGTACCGGCAATTTTTGCAGTGTATCCACTAATGAAGTGGTACATCGCTTGCTCAGGTGTCAACTTGGAAATCGGAGGTAAAATTCCGAATGCATCACAAGTCAAGAAGAATATATTTCGAGGCAAATCACCACGAGAGTTGTACATGATATTATCAATATGATAAATCGGGTAGCTCACACGCGTGTTTTGCGTAATACTTACATCTGAATAGTCAACGGTCGTTCCGTCTTCCTGAAAACCTACATTTTCCAATAGCGCCCCAAACTTGATAGCTTTATAAATTTGTGGTTCTTTACTTGGAGAAAGGTCGATGGTTTTTGCATAGCAACCTCCTTCGAAGTTGAAAACACTTTCTTTTGACCAACCATGCTCGTCATCACCAATCAATCTTCTTTCTGGGTCATTCGAAAGGGTTGTTTTACCCGTTCCAGATAATCCGAAGAATAGCGCGGTATCTCCTTTTGCACCTACATTTGCAGAACAGTGCATAGACAATACATTGTTCTCAGATGGCAAAGTGTAATTCAAAACAGAGAAAATTCCTTTTTTGATTTCACCAGTATAAGCTGTTCCACCAATGATAATTGTTTTGGTAGAAAAGTTGATGATAGAGAAATTGTCTTGGCGAGTGCCGTGCGCTTTAGGATCCGCTTTTACACCTGGGAATGCATATACTTTCCAATCAGGAGAAAAGTTTTTTAAGTCACTTTCGCTTGGACGCAAAAACATGTTGTATACAAACATATTTTGCCAAGGATACTCCGTATAAACTCGAACATTGAGTTTGTAATTTGGATTAGCACATGCATGCGCATCACGTACATACACCTCTTCAAGTGAGTCTGCGTACTTCGTAATTTTAGCGAAAAGTTTTTGATAGGTATCGTTTGTAATTGGGATATTGATATCACCCCAATCTACAGAATCTTTAGTCAATGAGTCTTCAACAATGTATCTGTCTTTAGGTGAACGGCCGGTGAATTTTCCTGTTTTGACAACTAGGGCACCGGTGCTACTCAACTGACCTTGACCTTTAATAATCGTTTTTTCAACAAGGGCAGCAGGAACCAAATTTTTAAGTTGGTTTTTCTGATTAAGGACTTCCATTATTTAGTAAGATTTTTAGTATTCTTCAAAAAAGGCCAGAAACTAAACTCAAAGCAATAAAAAGGCGTTTGCTTCGAATTTGAATGATTCATGGAATCTATTGAAGAATGATTATTTAGTTAGGACTGCAAAGGTGCAGGTTTTCTAATTAACATCAATGAATGAGACG
>CALHBQ010000105.1 GCA_937930815.1 uncultured Saprospiraceae bacterium
GAACCGATAATTAAAAAGTTAGAAAAATTATTCACTTCAAATTCACCTGAAATCTTTATCCATTCATTTACTGGCGCTTCTAAAATTTCACTTTGTTCTACAGAAGGTAAAATGTCATAAATACCTATCTTAAATGGTTGCCATCGTGCACTATCCACAAATCCCATCCCTATATCATGCACTCTAACAGAAGTCGAAATCGGGTTTACCCAAAACTCTCCATAATATTTCACCCCAGGTATAAGTGGCGTTCTTAACCTGATTTGTAGATATTCTTTACAATGTTGAGTTTTCCTTTCGCATCCAAAGGTTTTGATGCCTGACATCACATTTCCAGTTCGAGGTCTATGCGGTATAATATCTACATTTGGTCGCTGAGGAATTAATTTGGAAAGGTAATCGACATGCAAAACATCAGGTGACCCTTGATTGGGGGAGTGCCAATTAGACATGAACCTTTTAAAATCTGCATAGGTTCCCATCCATCTTTTACTTGGCTTTGTGATAGTTTCGAAACTTCCGTTTGGCACCAAGTTTTGGGCATGGATTAAGTTTTGAGAGAGCAGAATAAAGATGAAGATTGATTGAAGAACTTTCATAGTTTATCTTTTTCATAAAACTCCGTTTTCAAAAAAAGAAACAAGTTCCTACTTAAATTCTCAATAGAAGCCCTATTTTCGCACTCCTTTTTTAACAACCTAATAAATTAATAAATGAGATATTTTGCAATAATCATTTTTGCAGCGATGTTGGCTTACAGTTGTAATCCAGCTGGGAATTCAGGTGTCGTAAAATCTCCTGGTGGCCATGAATATACAATTTTCAAAAAAGGTTCTGGTGAACCTGGAGGCCCTGGTGATCTACTTTCTTTTGAATTGTACCAATATGTAGATGATAGTTTGATTGTTTCTACAAAAAAAATGGGACGGCCACAACAATATAAAATTCCACCAGACGGACAGAAATTATCTAAGGAAGAAGATATCATGAAAACTTTAGTAGTGGGCGATAGTGTTCGTATTTCAATTCAATTGGATACAATGAAACAACGCCCTCCAGGATTTGAGAATAATAAATTTATTCATTTAGACTTCATGGTTACTGAACGAATTAGTGAAGCAGAAGCTAAAGAAAAGCAAGAAAAAGAACGTGCTGAAGCTGAAAAAAGAAGAGAAGCTGGACAGATTCGTGAAAAAGAAGTTGCTGCCAGTATTGCCCCGACGATCGCAAGTTATTCAGCTGGTTCGTTGCAAAATGTACAAAAGCATCCAACTGGTTTGAAATATGTAATTCACGAACAAGGAACTGGAAAGAAACCGGCTGATGGTGATCGAGTTGATGTAAATTATTATGGTGCTTTGACCAATGGAACGATGTTCGATAATTCTTTTGGAAGGGGAGATCCATTTCAGTTTCAAATAGCAGCTGGTCAGGTAATTCGTGGATGGGATGTTGGTGTTCCATTATTGAATGAAGGTGGAAAAGCAACCTTATTCATACCCTATGACATGGCTTACGGAGAAGCTGGAAGACCTCCAACAATTCCTGCAAAAGCAGAATTAGTATTTTATGTTGAATTAAACAAAGTACTGTAAATCAGCTACTTGTGATTAAAAATGCCTTGCATCAAATTTGATGCAAGGCATTTTTTTTTGATATCAAATAAATACTTTTAATTTTTGAAAAACTAAATCTAAAAACAGCCATGAAAAAATTCTTTTTCACATTAATTGCTCTTCTCTATTTATCAGGCATATTTGGACAAACGGCTCAAACAAAAGAACTTTATCCTAAAGGTCTAAACAAAATTTATTTAGAAATTGGAGGACAGGGCCAGTATTATTCGCTCAATTTTGAACACATAATTGAAACCAGTTCAGCTTGGTACCCAAGTTTAAAAATAGGCGCTTCATATTTTGATTCTTTTGTTATTCCTGTAGGATTGGACGTTAATAAAAGAATCACTGAAAAAAGTCAATTTAGCTTTGGATTGGGAGGGACTATGATAGTTGGGTCATATAAATATGGAGTTTTGGGTCAAACAGGCTCACCATTTCACAATGTATTTACAACGTCAGATTATTGGGCTTTTTTTAAAGGTGGATATCAATATTCAAAAGTGGAAAACAATTGGTTTTTCGGATTGGCATTTATGCCAGTATTTTATTCTTATGAAGCTGCTATGGAGGTTTCTTTGAATTCTATCCTTTTGGAGGGATTCAGATTGGACGCTATTTATAAAATAATTCATTGTGAAAATGTATAAAAATCTATCGTTAGAAAAATTAGGATTATACACCTGTGCTTTGATGTTCAGTTTTTCTTTGGTTGCACAAACCAATGACGATCTTGAGGAATATACCACTCAAAAGTTTCCACATAAAATTTTCTTAGAATTAGGTGGGCAGGGTGGATTAACCTTGAATTATGAAAGGTTTTATCCGTCAGATACGGATATAAATAGAAGTCTGCGACTCGGCTTCGTCTATGTCGGAGAATTCATTATACCAGTTGGGTTCAACTTTAATAAAATTCTTAACGAATACCACCAACTCTCTGTTGGACCAGGAGCAACCTTCATAATCGATTATAAAAAGCGCCCGTTCAGTCAAAATTTTTTTGATAGAATTTTGAATTCATCCAGTTATCATTTTGCTGGTAATCTGGGATACCATTACTCCAATGATGCAACCGATTTATCAATTGGGTTAGTAATCACACCAGTAATTGAAATGTACAATTACACCGATCCAACCTTCAATCTTACTGCCGGGGTACGGGTTGGCTATCATTTTGAATAATTCTATTGACCTACCATTCTTTGACACTTTTTCTAAAATTGACAACTATTTCTGGAGTCGTTAATTGAATTTCGTAGGTTTTTCCATCAGGCAGTTTTACGGTACGCGCTTTGGTCTTCATTTTATCAACTGTCTCCGTAAAAATTGGATTATTTGATTGAACATGAAGAATTCCTTTTTTGTAATTTAGGTAATAGTACTTATCATTCTTGTTTTGAAGAAAAAGGTAGATTCGATCATCTTCATTGGAAGGCATTATAAATGCTACAGTTGCCTTTATTTTCCTATTAAATTCTTTTCCATTTAAGGAATTGAGAGTGATCATTTTTTCAACTCCTACAAATGCTTCTTTCTTTTTACTCCACTTCATATCCATGTCGGCCAATACGAAATTTGAAGGATCTTTTTTCTCTTTCACATAGAAGTTGTCTTTCAAATTTAACTCACTCATTGAGTAGTGTTGGGTTTTCGCATTGGGTGACCATTGATTCGTTGCAGTGCGGTAAAGTGGTTTGTTCATGAAGCTAACTGCATTCAAACTATCTTTATAAAGTAAAAAATCTTCCTCAATAATTTTCATCAAATTCTTTGGAAGCAAAAGGTCTAACTTCGTAACGAACGTACCTACTAAGCTTTCATTGGATAGCGAGGCATCGGTCAATTTATCTTGCTCAAAACCTGTTTTAGCTTCTCCTATCAAACTTATCTTCAATCCTCTTACGTTTGGACAAATATTGAAATTTCCCAAGGCTGTGAGGCCTCCATTTTGCTCATTGAAATAGAATAAATTTCCATCCGAAGACTCATCTTTCATCTTTGCTTCTGATCCAAAAATGAAGTTTTTATTTAAAACATCATATTGGAAAACGCCATTTGCATCAAACAGACATCGGTCTGTTTTTTCTTTCAATGGCATTAAGATATTTGTGTAATTTGATGTGTTGTTTCCATTCAAATAAATTCCTGAATATAGTTTTGAACCATCTGGATTTTCTGGCTTATCGCTGGCAATCAACATCTTGTTTTTATCACCTTGAAACTTCACAGAAAACCATTGAGAGTTAGCCAAAATCTTTGCGTCCAATTTAGCAAAGCCATTAAAATCCAAATATGGATTAGTCGCTACTAAATCGATATCTCCATAGAAAAATGTCTTTGGATCGAGGTAGAATTTATCCGTTTCTAAAAATCGTTTGGAAGCCATTGTCACCGCTTTTTTCTCACTGTATTTGCCCTTTCCTCGCTTACTACCTGATATATTAGGAAACTCTATAGTTTGAGTCAAATAGCCAACGGTGTACTCGTAAAGGCCTTTCCCTTCATAATTATATTTCCCGGTGATTCTAATGGAAGCGTCGGTGAAAGTGTGGTAATTGTTGGTTTGATTGGCAGAAATCATAGCACCATCCAACTTTTGGATATAGCCACCCGTTTCAACAATGATCGTGTTTTTGTTTGGTGTAATGAATGCATCTGCAACAGACATTTTTTCGACACCACCAATCGTCAATTTTCCTGATTGAAAATCATAATTTGCGGTTTTTCCTTCAAATGCCAATGAATCTTGATCTGGGTGAGAGGACACAAAAAGCCCCATTTTATCTTTTTCAGAAATGAAAGTCAAAGCCTTTTTTCCCAAATCCCATTCGAACTCATTTAGGGTAGTGACATAATAGTTGGCTGGCATTTTTGTCAAAGAACTTTCTTTGTTGGATTTGAATCGACCCATTTGTGATTCAAAATCGATATTCCCATTCAAGTCTTTGGTTTCAAATGCCAAAGCATCTGTTTCCATTCCTTTGATTTTCAAATCTGTTTTTTCAGATTTAACGGCAAAGGCTCCAAAATCAAATAAGTCAGAATCCATCTCTCCTTGTCCCCATTGGAAAATTCCTTTGCCTTTCAATCCAGTTGAAGTAGAAACCAAAGTACCTCCGATTTTATGTTGACCTTGATTAAATAGTTCAAACGATTTGTCTCGTGAAGTTACCACCATACTATCATTATATGGCTTCCAAACGATGAAAACATTTTCTCCATGAACTTCTGGGATAGACTTCGATTTATCTTCTTTCAAATGAAAAACTTCAGCTGAACCAGTGGCTACTTTTGGTTTTAAAATTAAATCAGAGGAGTTGACTTTTGTATCAGCATAATTGATTTCTCCATTACCCAAAAGTCCTTTATTACTTAGATGAATTTCACCATTGAAATTTCCAGTATTTTTATACATTGAATATCCTCCAGATGGGGTAATGGAAGTAAAGCCGAGCGATTGATCTTCTTTTTGTAATAGAAGCGTTTCGTTGAATGCTGGGAAAATTTCAAATGAATTTAGTTTACCATCAAACTGGAAACTTTCTGTCACTAAACTATCCAATGAATTGAGTTTAAAAGGGGCTAATTCAAAAAAGAAAGAATCTCTTTTATAACATTTCCCTTGCTTATTTTCCTTATCATAATAAACGTAAGCTGGCCCATCAGTTTTGAAATATGGGAACTCCGTTATTTTTTCATTTCCTGATTTATTATTGACATCATTGATTTGTAAAACACCTGAAGTATTTTCAAGTCTTGATCCAATTGCGTAGAACTTTTGATCATCAAATTCATATGTTTCATCTGCTGGAAAAAAGAGATCAAAATATCGTACAGAATCCATTTGAATATTAAAATCCTCATAATTGAAGTGGTTCTTTTTACTCGTTAAGTAAGTAATTCCAGCATAAGTTTTACCATCAAAATCGAGATTTCTATTTTGCTTCATCACCACCGATTTGCCCGTTGGTTTTATCGCTACAGGTTGTCTGTTTTGAAGTACCAATTTTTCAACTCCCTCTATCGTAATTTCCTGATTTTCTCTGTCGTAAATTGCATTTGTTTCGTTGTTAGTCGAGCTAATATTGATGATGTCAAAATCTATTTTTTCATTCTGAGATTCTGAATACAGTTCAACTTTAGGAGTGAGTATAAGTTCTTGATTATCAGTATTATACCGAATAAATCCATGTCTTTCTAAATCAAAAAGAAGATTTTTAATATTTGAAATATCGAAACGTGGATTTATCCTTTTCGCATATGAGATTGCCTCTAATTTTTTTCCATAATCAAGAGAAAGAATATGTAATAAAATGATCGGATTTACGGACGAAACGTTTTGAATTCTATTGATATAATTTTTATCAAAATAATGCTCTGATTCAAAAATTACTTTTCGATTCCCACTGCCAGGAGGGTTGATTAATATCTTATCTTCTTTTAAATCAAAAATTAATTTATTAGAATAGAAATAGGTTTTGAAATAGGAGTCATAAAATGGTGCTTTTGAAGCCGACTTTTTCCCTGAGAATAAGGTGATACTTTCACCCGGAACAAACTTCAAATTTGCACCCGGATGATAAATAGAATCCTTTCCAAAATATAAAGTTGTCTCTGATTGATTCGATGAAATTTTTCCGTCTTTGTTAATTGAAAAAATATTCGCAATCATTTTTGATTTGAAATTCTTGTTTACAACTTCATACTCCATGGTCGCTTTTCTCGAACCTGAGTTGGAGCCTTTAAGGGTTAATCCTTCGATTAAAACACCTCCTTTAAATTTTATACCTGGTGCCAAATTATTTAATACAAGATCATCCGCTTTCGATTCAAATTTAGGAAATGAACTTCCTTTCTTTTTATTATTTAAAAGCAATTTATCTTGAAGTGTACCTTCCACCAATTTATTGTTAAAATATTTAGGGTAATTTAAATAAGCTTTGGTAGCAGTGTAAGAATTTTTAGTAAAATCAATTTCATAATCGAGCAAATTACAGCTGATTTCAGAAGTTGATTCTAATCGTTGCCAACTTACTTTTCCACCTTTCCCTATCCATTTGTTTTCTAAAGGATAAAACGTTCCAGCAGCATTTACAATTGAGATTTGACTATCCTTTCTTTTGGCAATTAGATTTCCTTTTTCGAATATTATTACTGGCTTACCATCTAATAGTTCCATCACTTCATTCGATGAATTAGAGAGCCAACAAATCCCCGTTTTGGAATAGCGCAACATATCATCTTTAAAATAATGTTGCGAAAATTCTAAGAACTTATTGTAAGGGGTAAATTTCCCTTGACGAGTATTTTTTAAAATTCCGGAGAGAAGCGTATGCCATGATTGAATTTCATCGGTGTCAACGACATCTACTGCTGCTAGGTAATTCCAATAGTAAGGTTTTGGCCGCATCTTCAATTCTGACATTTCATTACAAATGTCAACCATGGAATTGAATCCAATTTCACCAATCGAACCCGAATGTGATTTTTGCTCAATTGAACTAATCAAAGCGAAAGCATCCTTATCCGATTTTGTATCAAATAAAGTATGTAATTCTTGGAAAAAGATGGACTTATCCTTTGAAAAAGGAGCGCCTGAGAAGGCGTTCAAAAAGGAAGAATTGAGAACAAATAAAATCCCTAAAAGTAAAGCTCTTTTGTCCATAGTGAACCGATTTTTTTAATACATTGATTAAAAGAATAAAACAATTATAGCATTCGCCATTAAATTGAAGTGGAGCTTTCCAGTATTAAAATTTCGTATGAATAGTTTGTGTAAAAAAATCGGTAAAAAGGACAAATATCTTTTTCAGATAGGGTAGGAGTTATTTGGATTCCAAAAATACAAAGGATTGACGCCTTAAAAAAGTGTCGGATAGGTGATATTTTAAAAATACAAACTATTCGGTATAGGCAAGAGATTACCTAAAAAACGATGACGGTTTTTTTTGAAAAAGTAGCAAAAAAACAAAGTCATCTTCTAAAACTATTTAAAATAAATAGTTTTAGAAGATGACTTTGTTTTACTGTAATAACTTTTAGAGGGAAGAGCCGATAAAACAACTTATTAACGTTGGTATCTGTATTTTCGAAACCAATTGAATGAAAATCCAAAAAGCCCCAAAAATAACAAGGGTAGAAGAATATTAATAAGTTGCCATTTTGTTTTTTC
>CALHBQ010000106.1 GCA_937930815.1 uncultured Saprospiraceae bacterium
TTGGGGCATCGAGAAAATAAATTTGAATTGATGATTGCACAGCTTTTATTACTTCCAAATTTTTACATGCACTTTACAACAGAGCATAATTTGGGACATCATAAAAATGTAGCAACTCCAAAAGATCCATCTACTTCACGATATGGAGAAATGATTTATACTTTTCTTATTCGTTCTATTTTTGGCGTTTATCGAGAAGCATGGAATCTTGAAAATCGCCGTTTAAAAAGAGAAAATTTACCTGCTTTTCATTGGAGAAATAAAATGATTTGGATGCAAATCATTCAACTCGGGTATCTTGTTTTAGTAGGATTAATTTTTGGTTGGTCAATAGTTCCATTTGCAATAATAATTGGGATTGGTGGTATCATGCTTTTGGAATCTGTTAATTATATAGAGCACTATGGTTTGCTTCGAAAGCAACTGAAAAGTGGTCGTTATGAACCAGTACAACCACACCATTCTTGGAATTCGGAACATGCGGCAGGACGTATATTTTTATTTGAACTGACTCGCCACTCTGATCATCATTTTAAAGCGAGTCGTAAGTATCAAATTCTTAGACATTTTGAAGAAGCACCTCAATTACCAACAGGTTACCCAGGGTCAATCATTATGGCGCTATTTCCACCGCTTTGGTTTGCTGTGATGAATAAAAGAGTGCCTCAAGTGAATGAGTAAGTGTGAGATTCGCTCAAACAAGCATTAATATTTGAGTCCTTCTTTGTAACTTGTCTTTCAAAAGAAGGCATTTTAATGAAAATCAAATATCTCCATTTTCTGGTGATTCTTCTGTTTCTGTCATGCAAAGAAGAACCGATTATTTTTTTTCAAACTTCGATTACTGAACTCTCAGCTAATCAAAAAATTGATATCGAAGAGCTAAGCAAATTACGTTTGGCTTTTGGTAAAACTGTCGCAAATGCGATGGAACATCCTGATTTCAGAAACTATATCAAAAATCAATCACAAACGAATCGTTACAGAGGTTTTAAGGAAATTGTTTTTGGAATGCACCAAGATGATTTAGTGGTTGGTGATTTGACATTTCGACAAATGTTGGCCGCAGCCGTTGATGATGAAGTTGATGCTCTTTTTGATGGAGATTTATTCGATTTAATACTCGAAAAAGATCCGATGGTTACGATTAAAATTCCAGATGTTTTCTTTGATTTTGAATGGAATCCAATAGCCACAATTCCGTTGGTTTATGTGAGAACACCAGTTGGATTATCAGACAATGATTTTGAAGATATGGCTTTTCATACTTCTGGTTATCAGGAACGATATCAGCGATTTGAATTTCCGAAGCATTTTTGTATTACTATAAAATACAGTGAAGATTTTCTCTTTTATGACCCGGTCACTTCTAAAAACGAAAAGAAAATTTCAATTTTTGAATTTGTACCGCAGTTCAGGAATTGTTGGGAAGCAATCGAGGCTTCTTTGCCTTTGATCGGTCGTCCGATTCCTAATAATTTGAATTCGATATATCTCAATAAACGCGAGTTGTATCAATTGTATTTATCCACTTGTCAGAGTTCTACAGAACCTATTCCTGAGTGTTCAGAAAATTGCCCTCGTGACTGCGCGCCTCTCCCTCAAGTGAAAAACGTTTTTAGTCAGATGGAAACAACGCCGTTCAAAAGATTTCGGACAGGCGATGAGAGTTTTATTTTTCGTGAAAACTATCATTTTATACTCTCTTTAGAAACGAGTGACGAATCGTTTACAGCAGAATATGCGCTTTTGGGTTTGCGAAAAGCGCAATTTTTTGAAAATGAATTCACCTTTACTTTTGAGAATAAAGAAGTGTTTTACGATAACTTGGGAAGCTTTAAAATTCCAGAATTATCAATGGTCTTTGAGCCACAATTTGCCAATAACGTCAAAACTGATTTTGACCTTTTGCTTTTTAAAGGATGGCCTGAGAATCAGCAAAATGAATTGATTACTATTTATTTAGATGAAGTCGTTTATGAAGATTTGGTGGTCACAACAGACATTGCTCCTTTTGATGTTAATGATCAGATTCCTGGCCGTATTTTGGTCAATCCCTCCCAAGCAATTCATCATCGTTCTTTCCAATTAGACTTTTGCGATGAAAAAGATATTACGCATGATTTGGTCAATTTTAAAATAAAAACCTCTTTCTAAATGAGAATCATTCTTGCATTTATACTTTGTTTTTGGTTTTCTACATTGAGTTTTAGCCAAGAGGTAAATGTTGGTTCTTATTATCATTTTGGTGAAAATGTTTTGCCTTTTGGAAAAGTTGAGTCAGATGCTTATCCCACATATTTCGACTTTTCATATGACCATTTTGTCGGTAAAAAGTATTTTTTGAGAGCCAGTTTTGCGGTATGGGCTTTTGATAAGTTTGAGTATGAAAATTATAAAAATGAAGAATCATCGTATGGAATCAGATTAGGCGTTGGAGGAACTGTGTTTAAATTCATGAACGATAAGCTCCACGTGAATTGGATGTTTTCGGGTAGAAATTATGATGCTAAAACGGTTAAAACCTCTCTGTTTTTCGATGATGTTTTTTCTGAAAAGAAATATCAAGGGTTTACAATTCAAGCCTCACCTATTGTACGTTGGCAATTTCCACATTGGCAATTATCCCTTCAAAGTCATTTCTCTCTCTTGGATTTAAGAAAAACAAGTTCTAAAGACTTTGCGAATAATTCAGTGATTACCGAAAGTAGTGAAGAAATCAGGGTTTTGAAGTTTCCAAGTGATTTTTTAATAGGAATTTCGATAGGGTATTCTTTTACAAAAAAGGATAATTCAGTTTCATCAAAAAAATCTTTGTAAACAATTAACAACCAATGTTTTAGTAATTCAAACTAGTAAGCGTAGTTTTGCGCACTTTTTTACCACAAAGGAGTTTTTCAACGGTTTACAATTATAAATCACAACTATGGAAAACAAGAAAGAAAAAGGCGGACGCAAACGTTTAGATGATTTACAAAAGCATCTCAAGAATACCTATCGTTTGGTTGTAACAAACGACGAAACATTTGAGGAGATTTCGTCTTATCGTTTGAGTCTTTTAAATATCTACACTTTGATAAGTGTTGTCCTTGTTGGCACGGCTTTGTTGGTGCTTGGTTCGATTATCTTTACACCTTTGAAGCGATATATACCTGGTTATGCCGATTACAAGGCTTCAGCGGAGTACATTGCCCTCAATAAGCAAATTACCGAAATGGAAGAGACAATGGATGCTCACCAAAAGTATGCTGAAAATTTTAAGAAAATATTAGTTGGCGATATAAAACCGATGGCAGAAGACGAAAAGGTAGCTTCCGAATTTCACGATAGTTTAATTCAGATAGAAAGAATAGCCGAAGACGAACAACTGCGAAGAGAAGTACAGTTGGAAGAAATAAGGCAAGTTTCAACGCAAGGAAAAGAAAGAGAAGTAATTAAGCAGCGTTTGGAACAAATTCATTTTACGGCGCCTTTGAATGGAGAGATAAGTGCTGGTTTTATGAAAGAAAAAAAGCATTTCGGTATTGATGTTTTGGCACCCAAAAACACGCCAGTCAAAGCAATTTTGGAAGGGGTAGTTGTAAGTGCAGATTGGACAATGGAAACAGGTCATAGTCTCTGTATTCAACACGCAAATAATGTAATATCATTTTATAAACATAATTCTAAACTGTTGAAAACAACAGGGGATATAGTCAAAGCAGGAGAAGCGATTGCGATTATCGGTAACACAGGTACGTTGTCTGATGGGCCGCATCTTCACTTTGAACTTTGGTATAAAGGAAAGCCAATCAATCCATCAGATTATATACTTTTTTGAAAGCATCAAAAGTGAGCAGAGGGCTGGAGTTTTTGAGTAATATTTAGTTGATTAATGGGAAATATAGTAGCTATCGTAGGCAGACCCAATGTGGGCAAGAGTACATTTTTCAATAGACTGATCGGTCAGCGACAGGCGATTATTGATGATACGAGTGGTGTCACGCGAGACCGCCAGTATGGCTCTTGCGATTGGAATGGAAAAACTTTTACAGTAGTTGATACTGGAGGTTTTGTGCCAGATTCCAAAGAAATATTTGAAGCCGCAATTCGAGAACAAGTGAAAATTGCGATTGATGAAGCTTCAGTGATTGTTTTTGTGACAGATGTCACTACAGGTATTACTGATTTGGATGAAGAAGTCACTCAACTGCTTCGGCGAGCAGATAAACCTATTTTATTGGCTGTTAATAAAGTTGATAATAACCAACGTCAATTTGAGGCGAATGAATTTTGGAGCCTTGGGATAGAAGAAACTTTTTTCATTTCCTCTATGACCGGTTCAGGAACAGGAGAAATCTTAGATGCGGTAGTTGAATATATCGAGGTTGAAGAGGATGACACTTCTGAGTTACCAAAGTTTGCAATTTTGGGGCAACCGAATGTCGGTAAATCTTCGTTTTTGAATGCTTTGGTAGGAGAGGAGCGCAATATTGTTACGGATATCGCAGGAACAACTCGTGATTCTATCCATACACGATACAATAAGTTTGGAAAAGATTTCTTACTCATAGACACAGCGGGAATTCGGAAAAAAGCTAAGGTGCACGAAAATTTGGAATTTTATTCTGTGATGCGTGCGATAAAGTCCTTAGAAGAATCAGATGTATGTATTTTGATGATAGATGCGAAAGATGGGGTAGAGAGTCAGGACTTGAGTATTTTTAGTTTAGCACAAAAAAGAAATAAAGGAGTTGTGCTTGTTGTAAATAAGTGGGATTTAATCGAAAAAGAGACAAATACAGCTCGTGATTTTGAAAATGAGGTTTTGAATCGTTTCAAACCCTTTGATGATATGCCTGTGTTGTTTGTTTCTGTTTTAGAAAAGAAAAGAATTTTCAAAGCAATAGAAACAGCTTTACAGGTATATGAAAATCGAAACCGAAAAATAAAAACTTCGGTTTTGAATAATACAATTTTGCCGATAATTGAGCGCAGCCCACCATCTGCCCACCGAGGAAGCTATGTGAAAATCAAATATATCACCCAACTTCCAACCTATTTCCCTGCATTTGCTTTTTTCTGTAATAACCCAAAACATTTGTCTGAGGCGTATAAAAACTTTTTAGAAAATCAGATACGTGAACATTTTAACTTTACTGGAGTTCCAATTGGCATATTTTTTAGAAAAAAATAAGAAGGATTAAAGTATAATAGAGTCTTTAAGAATTTCATTTTTCTAAAAAGTTAAAAAATCCCTGAATACAGGTATAATAGACAAATAGCGAAAAAAATAATTTGAAAGTTTACATGCCGATAGTAATTGGCTTATATTTGTCTTTGCCGATTAATTCAGCTCAAATTCCTAAAATCCGAAAAGCGCATTAATTCTTAGAGAATTCTGTCCTCACAGATAATCTCATTTTCCCGTGAATTAAAAAAAAATATATATACGATGTATCGCATACTTTTATGTCTGATCTTCGCAGCCCTCACAGTTGTAAGTTCTTTTGGTCAAAATTTTCGTAGTTACGATGGAAGAGGTAACAACTTGGACAACCCTACTTGGGGTTCTGTATTTGAGCCATTGATAATTGAGACTTCGCTTGAATACTCTGACGCAATGGCTGCTCCTAATGGTTTAAATAGACCGAATCCACGTACGATAAGCAATTTACTGTTTAGTCAAGATAGTTTGTTGCCAGATGTGATGAGTTTGAGTGATTATGTGTGGGCATTTGGTCAATTTATTGATCATGATATTACTATTACACCCTCAGATCAAACTGAAGACTTATCCATCAATATTCCTACTGGAGATCCTTGGTTTGACCCCGATTCACTTGGTCAAGCAATGATTCCAATGAGTCGAACAAATCATATTGATGGCACAGGGGAAGATGCCACTACTCCAAGAATGATTCAGAACATCACCACTGCCTTTTTAGATGGATCTTCGTTTTATGGTCACAATCAAGAAAGGTCGCAATGGTTAAGAACATATGTACACGGAAAGTTGAAGACCTCTGACGGAGGCTTACTGCCTTTTAACACAATAACAGGACAGTTTGATTCGAATATAGATCCTAATGCTCCTCACATGGATGACGAAGTTGGTTTGTCTGTTAAACATTTTATAGCAGGAGATGTACGTGGTAATGAAAACCCTTTATTGACGAGTTTACATACTATTTTTATTAGAGAACATAATAGAATTTGTGATGAGCTAAGGGTGGTTCACTTAAATTGGCGTGATGAACGCTTATATCAAGAAGCAAGAAAGCGCACCGTTGCAATCATGAATGCCATTATCTATGAAGAATGGTTACCTACAATGGGGATTCACTTGCCAGTTTATCAAGGATATGACAGAACTGTAAATGCAGGTATCTCTAATGTTTTTACAGTTACTGCCTATAGAATGGGGCATACCTTGTTGAGTGGAACCATTTTAAGATTAGATAATGATGGGAATCCAATTCCTGAAGGGCACCTTAGATTGAAGGATGCTTTTTTCAATCCTCTCGAAATAACGAAAGTTGGGGGATTAGAGCCTTATTTGAAAGGAATGGGGGCTCAAGCACAACAAAAGTTTGATGCTAAAATGTTGGATGATGTTCGTAACTTTCTTTTCTCTGAAACTGGTTCGTTAGGTGTGGATTTAGCATCTATCAATATAAATAGAGGCAGAGAAAGAGGTGTGCCAGATTACAATACTATCCGTGAGCATTACGGAATGGGTAGAGTTTTAAGTTTTTCAGAAATTAACTCAAATGCCAATATTTCCGATGCATTAGAAACTTTATATGGTTCTGTAAATAACATTGATCCTTGGGTTGGTATGCTATCAGAAGAAAGAATGCCAAGTTCAATTTTTGGTGAATTAGTCATTAGAGTGCTTGCTAAACAGTTTCAAAATTTGAGAGACGGTGATCGTTATTTTTATCAAAATGATCCGCATTTAACAGATGCCGAGAAAGCAGAAATCAAAAACACCAGGATGTATGATGTTTTGATGAGAAATACGAACCTTTCAATCATGCAGCCAAATGTTTTTGAAGCAGTACCTCACAATGAGATTTGTCTTGCTCAACAACCATCAGCTGATATTGGAGGGAAAGTTTCCAGAGAAGATGGTGATTTGTTGAGAGGAGTTGCTTTAGAAGTTAGTACTCCTACAAACTCACAAGCTGTACAAGCTCAAACAGGAAACTATACATTCTCAGATTTGACAACATGTGAAAAATATGTCGTAAGAGCAGATAAACCAGAGTCTGTTTACGAAGGAGTTTCTACGATTGATATTGTGAAAATTTCAAAGCATGTCTTAAATGTTGACTTGTTGGATACGCCATATAAGATTTTAGCAGCAGATGTAAACAACTCAGGTACAATCTCTACACTTGATATTGTTGGTGTAAGGAAAATTGTACTGAGAGTTTCTACAGAATTCCAAAATCAAAAGGTATGGGAGTTTGTACCTGCGGATTTTCAATTTAATATATCAGATGTATGGGCGAATCCAATTCCACACAAAGCAACTATAACTAAGTTTGAAACAGATAAAACGGTTGACTTTATTGCTTACAAAATGGGGGATGTGGATAATAGCTTTATTATTCAAGCAAATAGTATTGATGACCGTTCAGGAGATGTGTTGGCTTTACGAGCGAGTACTTCTGGCTTAAAAGCTGGTGAAACTTCAACTATTCCAGTATATGTTCAGGATGTTGTTGAATTGGAAGGGATACAGTTTACCCTGTCGCCAACTAATTCGGACATAAGAATTCTTGGAATCAATGGTGTTGCACTCGACAATCTTCATGAAGATAATTATTTTATCAACGAGTCAGGGGTTTTGACATTTAGCTGGAATGGAACGCTCAGTCTAAATAAAGATGATATCTTATTTGAAATAGAAGTTGAAGCAAATAGAGCAATTAAAACCAATAAAGTATTTGATGTCACTTCTGAATTAACAGCTGCGGAGGCTTATGATGCATCTTTAACTGTTAGACCTTTAACACTTGATTTCAACGAAGAAAGCGCAGGAAATGAGTTTGTATTGTATCAAAACAGTCCGAATCCATTTTCAAGCGAAACTACGATTCGTTTTAACTTATCTGAAGCGTCAAATGCACAGCTTGTAGTATATGATCTTTCAGGAAAGAAAGTCTTGGCTAAGAATAAGCAATGTGAAGCTGGTTATCATTCTTTTGAAATAAATCATTCTGAATTAAATTATAGTGGAATCTATCAATACCAAATATCAACAGATTTTGGAGTTGAAACAAGAAAAATGATTCTTACAAAATAGAAAGAATATATCTTAATTGATGTCTAAGCCGTCTTGCAAGTTTCGTATTTGCAAGACGGCTTTTTGTTTAAAATGGTTCTTTCATGTTGTAAAAGTAGTATGTAGATTAATTACTAACTTGATTGAATAAATACACCTTTAGGAAAAAGTTTTTTTAAAAAAATATTACTTTTTACATGTAATTTACTCTTAATGTTTAATTCGCTATGTATCAATTAGTAAATTGCTAACTCGCTGATTTTTAGGTACTTATTGTATTAGGATTGTAGTTGTTGCTACTTAATTTGTTTGAATTTGGAAGGGCTTTTGCATTAATCGTATGTAAGAAATCTTTATAATAATTTAATCAATTAATAAAGCATCGTGAAAGTAGTAATAGCAGAAGACCATCAGATTTTTGTAGAAGGGCTTCGGACCATTCTCAGTAGTAGCGAGGAAAGAGAATTCGAAGTTGTGGCAATTGCCGGAACTGGTAAAGAGTTGGAAAAATCTCTCCGTGTATCAGATGCTGAGTTATTGTTCCTTGATTTGAATATTCCAGAAGGAGACGGTCTTGGCCTTATCCCTAAGTTGAAAAATAAATACCCTGATTTAAGAATTATTGCACTGACAATGTTTGATGATCCAAAGATTGTCAAGTCAGCTTTTAAATCAGGATTAGACGGGTATCTTTTGAAAGGAAACCCAATAGATGAAATTTTTGAAGCAGTTGATGAAGTGATTGAAGGAAGAACTTACCTTGGAGACGGAGTGATTATTAATCTCCTTCCAGGTGAAGATGGTCCAAAAGGTAAAAAAGATACCACTGCTTTTGTGCATAAGTTTATGCAGAAATATCATCTAACGGCTCGTGAGATAGAGGTTTTACAACTTATCTCTCAGGCGTTAAGTAATAAGCAAATAGCACAAGCGCTATATATAAGTGATCAAACGGTAAGTGTACATCGCAAGAACATTATGCGAAAATTAGGTGTCAGTAATACTGCTGCCTTGTTAAAACTTGCTTATGAAAATGATTTAGTTTGATTGAGATTAACTATCATTTTCATCACTAAAATACCCCATTTAGGGTAGGCTAATCCTTGAAGGATATCCTACCTTTGCATGGTTGAATCTTTAGTCTGTTCATACACATGTTAATTTTATTAATCTAAATCCCTAAACAGAATTTTATTAGTAAAAATTTTGTGAATTGAACAAGTTGAAATAGCTTTGTAAAGCATTCTGGAAAAAAAGGAATCCCGTGGACTACAAAACTTACACACAATCCAATCTAATTTCCCCTAATCCGAGTTTATTTGTAGTTCTGAAATTTTAAAAAATAATTATGGAGAGATCTCTATAATTTAAGCATCTGTACCTATGGTCACCATAGCTCAGAAGTACAAAACTGGTTGATTCCCATCTATTGATTTGCTTTTACTATAAAAATTTAATTCTTGCTGTTGCAAGGATTAAGCACTCTGCTAAACTATTGGCTGAGTGCTTATACTCGTTTAGGATAATACGCTTTTAATTTATTAATCAAATTATAATTTCTAACATCTATTTAACAAATTGTAATCTTATGAAAAAAACGAATTTTACTTTTCAACGTTCGTTAGTGTGGATGATGATGCTTGCTTTCGGGCTGCTTTCAAGCAGTACGGCGCAGGCACAGTGTTCGTTAGCTTGCAATGACAATGTTCAGGTGTCTATAGCACCATCGAATTTGGCAAATCCTTTCGCATGCGAGGTTAATCTTAACCTTGACATGATTTTGGAAGGAAACAGCAATTTTTACTTATTCGATCCAGCAGGAACTTGTCAAGCTGCGAATGCAATCATCGAAGTTAAAAGAGGTAACTCATTAGTTGCTTCTGGAACTGTCACTGATGAAACTACAATGATCTCATTTAGTGGATCAAGTTGGTTAGGCCAAACCCTAACAACTAAAGTAACCCTTTTTGATGCAGCTGGAGCTGAAATCAATTCTTGTTGGGGTTCAATGCTTATTGAAGATAAGTCAGGTCCTGTTTTTGACTGTGACATCTTATTATTAGATAAGTTAGGTTTACCTGTTCCAATCGCTGGTCCAGAAGTATTCTACTTCCCTACTGGTGGATTTGGACTTACAACTGGTCCATTAATGTTTGTACCTTGTGATTATGACTTATCAACTATCCCTGCTCCAACAGCGATAGATAATTGTGATCCAGATCCAACTGAATACTTAATTTCAGAAGATGTTCAAGATCTTACAGGTGGTTGCCCAACATTCAATGGGTTTACCAACACTAGAAGAATTGACCGTCGTTATGGAAGTTCAGATTATTCTGGAAATGGAGGAGATGAGTGTGGTCTTACCATTATGGTTTACATTCCATTCATTGAGTTTCCAGACGATATCACTTGGACCTGTGAACAATATGATTTGTTCCCAAATATTGCTGATCCAACAGCATTGCACCCATTCATTATAGAGAATGCAGCATTCTTAGATGCAAGT
>CALHBQ010000107.1 GCA_937930815.1 uncultured Saprospiraceae bacterium
TCCATATCTTCATCTATAACATCAAATATTCCATCACAATTTTCATCAATATTATTGTTTGGAATTTCGGTTGCTCCTGGATTAATTGCCCCATTTCCATCATCACAATCTTCGTCTGAATTATAACCGTCCATATCGTTGTCGATAATTAGGGCTACTCCATCACAATCTTCGTCGATATTATTATTCGCAATTTCAGTGGCATTTGGATTGATGGAGGCATTTGTGTCATCACAATCTTCATCTGAATTGAAGCCATCCATATCATCGTCGATGATTAACGCTATACCATCGCAATCTTCATCAATGGTATTATTCGGAATCTCGGTAGCCATTGGATTTACAGACGCATTTGTGTCATCGCAATCTTCATCGGAATTGAAACCGTCCATGTCTTCGTCGATAATCATGAAAATTCCATCACAGTTTTCGTCTACATTGTTGTTTGGAATTTCCGTTGCATTCGGATTTACAGCCGCATTGGTATCATCACAATCCTCATCTGAATTGAAGCCGTCCATATCATCATCGATGATTAAAGCTATACCATCGCAATCTTCGTCAATTGTATTATTAGGAATCTCGGTAGCCATTGGATTTACAGACGCATTTGTATCATCGCAATCCTCATCTGAATTGAAGCCGTCCATATCTTCGTCTATGACTTGGGCTACTCCATCGCAATCCTCATCAATTGTATTATTTGGAATCTCTGTCGCCATTGGATTTACAGAAGCATTCATATCATCACAATCTTCATCTGAATTGAAGCCGTCCATATCCTCATCAATCATTTGGGCAATGCCATCACAGTCCTCATCAAATTGATTATTTGGGATTTCGGTTGCGCCAGGGTTGATTGATGCATTCATATCATCACAATCATTTAAACCATATCCGTCACCATCCATGTCAGCTTCATAAATTTCAAAACCATCAATTGCTGCTTCGACAATATGACCAGGCGTATTATCAGCTACTTCAAAAACCAATCTCATATCACCTGTAAGCGCCAATCTACTTTTTATTTCAAAATCAATTTCTCTCCAAGCTCCTTCACTTTGCGTAATAGTTGCTACTTGAGCAGTATCTGTTCCATTGAAAAGTACCATACTAAGGCGGTCATTTAGAGCACCTGTTCCTTCCGCATTTACAAACCAATACGAAAACTTCACATGAGGAATATTATAACCTGTCAAATCAAAGGGAGGAGAAGTTAATAAGGCAGAAGCACCATCTACATCATTATCACCGGCGTCGCCTCCGCCTGCACCCGTCACGTAACATTGATCGCCTAAATCATCTGCCAAATCATTTCCAGGAGCAGCAGGTGTTCCATCTCTTAAGGTTGTTCCTATCGGCTTGGCTCTTTCCCATTGCCCCGACGTGACAGTCGGCAAAGCGAATTCAATCCAACTATAGTTAAATATAAAATCATCTTCATATCCTTTTTCTAATTCGACCTCAATGCTTGAACCTGCAATCACATCTGCCTTAAAATTAGCGTATTTGTATCCCCAAGATCCACTGACCAAATCGTATTCGCCTTCCAAAATATTTTCAATTTCAAAAGTCCCATCGTTACCTGATACAGTTTCGAAAGTTGAAAAGAAATCACTCAACCTCACTCGAACATTTGGGATTGGGCTACCCGTTTCAGCATCTAAAACAATCCCCGTTATATCCACCAATTGCAATAATTCCAACTCAACATCCAATTCCGTTAACACCCCATTTTCTAAAGTAACTTGAACTGCTTTTGGACGATAACCTGCTTTTTGAAAAGTAACCGTGAATTCACCATTTAAGACCTGTCCTGTCTCATATTTGCCATCATTTCCTGTGGTCGTTTGATTGGCTTGGGAAGATGCAATTTCGACCGATACATTACTCAAAAGATTACCAGAACCTTTTTCGGTAACGGTTCCTTCCAACCAACAGGCACGTTTGTAAGTAGGAACAGTAACGACTAATCCATTGCTCCGATCAGAGAGTAAAACGGTTCTTGATGGTAAAAATGGATACGCTCCCCAAACACCACTAAATCCACCATTTCCACCAAAAAAGGAATCAAAATTTCCTACCTCAATCAAATTACTTGGACGAGAAGCATCGACTACCCTACCACCATCTGTATAGTATGAAATTATCAAATAGTCATTCCAAGTATGAACATTGTGAGGACTGGTACCACTTGACAAAGAAGTCAACGGACGGTATTCGTCCAATAATTGGATATCGTCTAAATCAGAAATATCGTAGGCAGCTACCGGCGCATTTCCACGTTCATCGGTTGTAAAAACAACTTTTCCATTATCTGAAAGCCATGCATTGTGGGTAAAACCAAATGGCGTTCTTTGACGACCTAATTCATTGGCATTCATCTTATTACGAATATCATAAATTGCCAAATCTCCTCTATAAATCTCGGAAGCATACATCGTATCTCCTCGCACATAAATATCATGGTTGTAGGTCGATGGACCCCAACCTATAACAGATGGGTTAGCAGGATCTGTATCGACATCTACATAAACTGCTCCTCCCGAATTGAGGTTAGAACCACTCAAATACATCACTCCATTTTCATCAACAAACAAATTATGAATTGATGAAAGTTGCCCCAAACCTGGAATATTTGGCTCCCACTGATAGGAAGGTGCTGAATTTGGCAACTGAGACATATCAATTACGGTTACTCCTTCTCCTCTTTCGTTAGAAACATAAACATGGTCTTTCCATGATTTTATATCTCTCCAATTTGAATTTGG
This sequence comes from uncultured Saprospiraceae bacterium, assembly GCA_937930815.1. Taxonomy (GTDB): domain Bacteria; phylum Bacteroidota; class Bacteroidia; order Chitinophagales; family Saprospiraceae; genus JAGQWW01. The sequence goes on from CALHBQ010000107.1 coordinate 2,772, forward strand.
TCCAGGTATAAAAGTTATTTCTTGAGCATTATATGGGTCGGTTACATTTACAATCGAAACACCAGTTTGAAGTCCAACAATGGCATATTCGTTACCATTGCCATCATGCCATCCCCAAATATCATTTAATCCAACAGGGGCATAGTCAATTTGACTTGCCAATTCCATATTAAGTTGTGCGTTGGCGCTAAAAACGAAAAGGAGTGAAAATAGGTGGAGATAAAATTTCTTCATGTGAGTGATTTGGTTGATGACCGTTTGGTCGGATTTTAAAAATGAATAGGGTGAAATAATGACTCAAGGGGCGAATCATAAAAATAAGGTACATTTTTAGAGAAAATGCAATTTCTAAAAAAAGAAACTACTTCGGGTATTTTTTATCTATGTAATGTAAGGAGGAAGTTATTTAGTTTTTTTAAACCTTTTCAAAAGTAAAAAAACACCTTCAAAATATTCACATTATACTAAATGACCATAAATTAATATGCTAATTCAATCCCTTTTGAATTTCCAATTTCATACATTTGTTCTATAAGTTACAACGTAGACAAATAACCAAAAAACCCTATATGAAAAACAACAAAGAGTTTGATCTTCTCGACTCCCTATTTGATGAGCTATTCCCTATAATGAGAAGTATAAGTGGCGAGGGAATTGAAAAATCTATTGGAATTTTAGCTCGGCACATGCCATTAGAAATAACTAAAACTCCTTCAAAAAGTAAGGTCTTCGATTGGGTCGTACCGCAGGAGTGGCAATTTAAAAGTGCAACCCTTATTGGCCCTGATGGCGAAGTGATTTGTGATGCAAATATCAATAATTTGCATGTGCTCAA
>CALHBQ010000108.1 GCA_937930815.1 uncultured Saprospiraceae bacterium
GCTGCTACCAAATTGGTTTCATCAAATCCGATATCTATCGCCAACATTCTCGGAACAGATGCTCCAAAATAAAAATCTTGATAAGTTGCAAAGGCTCCAATTCCGAAGTTTCCAAAATATTGATTCATGTCCATTGCCGAAGCTGTTGCAGGATCGTTTTGGTGACGAAGCACTACACTCGGGTCTCCAAAATCCATCCCCAAATATCGAACTAAACCATGCATTCCGATCCGAACGCCTAATTTTTTAGAAACTTTTAAATCATAGGAATAAGCCATACCTCCTGTCCAACTATTTGAAATCCCCGCAGTACGGTGCATGATCGACATTCCGAACCCTACTCTTTTGTTCAACAAAGGAGAATTGAAACTCAACACCTGAGATACTGGTGCTCCCTCAAACCCCATCCATTGGTTTCGATACAATGCTGTGAAAGAAGGAACTTCTCTTGCTCCTGCATAAGCTGGATTTAGTGGCAAGTAATTGTTCATGAAATTGGTAAAATGGCTCTCATTTTGTGCCATTGCACTGAATCCTATCACACACAATCCAAAGAATAAAATATATTTTTTCATCATCTTTTATTTTGTTCCCGAAACGAGTTCGGGATGGATTCTTTTTTAAAATGGAGGAGGATAGATTTTTATAAATACCCTCCTCCTATAAATTGAAGGTCACTTAAAAGCAGCCGGAATCAACAACCTCGGAGAGAGGAAATCGAATTCCGGCTATAGTGCCTAGCATCACCGAAATAAGGTCACAAACCCTTTTTGGGGTTGTGCATTTCCATTTCTGAAAAATAAATAATAGTACGTTCCATCTGGAAGTGGTTGACCTTTGTAAGTTCCATTCCAATCATTATTATATGGAGCAGATTTGTAAACCTGATCTCCCCATTCGTTGAAAATGATCAACTCATTGTCTGGGAACGTTCCTGCTTCGATACAGGAAATTTGTAGTTCGTCATTTCTACCGTCATTGTTTGGTGTAATCACTGTAGGGATGACACATTGATTCGGATCGTGTTTGATATCAAATGTCACGACTGCCTCTGCACAAAGCATCGGACATTCTTCGTAACAAATTTGATATGTAAAGTAATCTTCATCCAACTGTTTTTCATTTGGAGTATATAGGAAAGTTCCATCTTTTCTATTTTCCAACACTCCTTTGAATGGTTGAGATATCGTTGAAATCGTCAAAGGTTGACTTAAATTGAAGGTATCATTACCTAAAACATTAATCTCAATTGGCGTTTCATATAAAACCAAAACATAATCCATGACTGCTTTTGGTGCGGTCAAAACATCGACCATCATTGGAGCAGACATGCCAGAGGTACATCCATCAGCAGTGGTCACTTCCACCATATATTCTCCCGAATCTTCATCAGTAGGGAAAGGAACGATTACAGTATTGTTCGTACTATTAATTGATGTTGGTCCAGACCAACTGTAAGATGCCCCAGGAATCAATGTTGTTGATAAAATCAAACTATCTAAATCTTCACATGGGTTCGCGTTATTTACGCTCACCGTTAATGGCTCTACTCCTTCCGAAATCATTACTTCTATGGAGCTATTAGAAGAGCATCCATTGGCATCTGTAATGGTAACTTCGTAAGTACCTGCATTGTCTTTTGTAACATCTGCAATAACTGGATTTTGAACATCAGAAGTAAAATTCAAAGGCCCGCTCCAATCCCAAGAAGTCGCGGTTCCACCTATTTCACTCAATTCTAAATCAGTGTTTTCAGTGATACAAGTTAATGGATCATTGTATTCCAATCCGACCTTCGGGCCTTCTGTTACTGTGATACTTACTTTAGCGGTATCTGTAGCACAATCACCTACCTCCACAACATATTGATATTCAAAAACACCAATTTCTGTAGGTTCTATTGTTACAGTTTGATTATTTGAAATACCTAATATATTTCCACTCAATTCTAATTTCTGGAACCATTGATAAGTCACACCATTTGGATGTGTATAAAGTTGACCAGAAAGGTCAATTGAAGAACCTAAACAAATTGAAGTATCTGATGGCGTAATCGTCGGCATCATAGGGTTTGGTCCTAATGACACTTCTACTTCTATAGAATCACGACTTGTACATCCATCACCTGCAATTGCAGTGAGTATGTAAAACCCAGCATTATCAGCAGTTACGTTTTGAATGCTTGGACTTTTTAAAACAGAAGTAAATCCATTTGATCCAGTCCAACTATAACTCGTAGCATCACCAATCGTCTCAGATAATTCAAGAATTTGCATTCCATCAGAACATAAGAAAGGTGCGTTAGAAGTCAAAGCAAGTTGAGGTGGAGCCACTACATTAATCGTCAAAGTAACTCTATCCGATGGACAACCATTCACTGCTCCCCAATAGGTAAAGATGTAACTGCCTGGCGTATCGAATGAATAAATTCTTTCGTTCGGAGCAGTCATGTTGAAGGTATAGCCAGTCGAAGGACTTACTTGCCATGTGTGTACAGGACTATTTCCATTAAAAAAAGTACCTGTGATTGTTGTCGATTCTCCAACACATAATTCTAAGTCGTTGTTGGTAGTCGTAAGCGTTGGCATCACGGGAGCAGTGCTGATTTGAATATCAACTTGCTCAGTATCTGTACATCCAGCAGCAGTAGTTCCTATTAAGGTATAAATTCCAGCTTCGTTTGAACCAACACTTGGAATTGTTGGTGAAGCAAGGTTACTCATAAACGATTGAGGACCACTCCAACTCCATGTTGTTACGCCTGCATTCGCATTATCAATTGCAGATAAATTTAAATCACTTGAACCGTCTGCGCAAAGCACGTCATTGTGATCTATTGCCACATCTGGTTGCGTATTCACTTGAACAACTAAGTCAGTTTTAGATTCACACCCAGCGGCAGAAGTTGCCGTAACTGTATATGTTCCGTTGGCATTAGTAGTTGCAGTTAAAATCGTATCCGTTGCGTTGGTAGAGGTGTAATTGTTTGGCCCTGACCACAAATAGGTAAATCCAGATGAAGGCATAAACGCATTCAATTCAATATCTTCTCCTTCACAAATTACATTTCCTCCATTTGCTTCCGCATTCAATGTTGGTAAAGGATGTACTATTATAGAATAGGAACATTCTGCAGTATTTCCAGCATTATCATTTGCTTCATATCGCAACTCATTTGTTCCTATTGGGAAAGTAGAACCGCTTGTAAGGCCTGTACCATCTACTTGTCTTGTTGTCACAAGACCGCAACTATCCATTGCAAATGGCGGAACAAAAAACAATCTGGCTCCTGTACAGTTATCGGTACTTCCAAAAAGGATTTGACCATCAGGATCACTAACAATTGATCCATCAACTAAAACTTCTACATCTGCTCCACAAGTAGGGAAGTATGGTTTCAAGGTATCAACAACTGTCACCGTAAAACTACAGACAGCAGCATTTCCACTAACATCCGTTGCGACCATTAATACATCAAGTGAACCTACCGGAAATTCATAATCTGGTTGGTGGGTCTCCAAAAAGTTACCAATGCTACAATTATCAAAGGCAGTAGGTTTTGTCCAGTTGACCACTCCTCTACAATTCGCTGGATCAACAAAAATACTTGTATCTCGAGGACAACCAAGTATAATTGGCATTTCATCATCACGCACAACTACGTTGAAACTACAAGTATCATTTCCTTGAGCACTATAAGCTATGTACGAAACCTCCGTAGCACCAACTTGGAAAGTATCACCTGAATTATGGCTATTCACCAATGAATCTAAACCAACGGTTGTATTCAAAGTAGGTTCTACCCATGTATAAGTTGTACTACATCGAAGTGTATCTGAATTAAGCGTCGTATCAATTGGACAAGAAATAAACATTGGTTGTGGTGACATCCTTTGCGTTACTGTCACTACAAATTGGCAAACAGAAGGATTACCCGCATCATCTAATGCAGTGTATTCTACTGTTGTCGCCCCAACAGGAAACATTTCTCCTGAATTAAAATTAGAAGTTAAACTTGCCAATGCACAATTATCTGTTGCAGTTGGCGCAGTCCAAATTGCTGGAACCTGCGTAGTGCTTGAAGATACAATAAGATTTATATCATCAGGACAATCACTAATAACTGGATTTTCATTATCAAAAACAGTTACTACAAATCGGCAGGTATCATTACCTTGATTACTATAAGCAATATAGGTAACTATCGTTGCACCTAATGAAAAAGTATCTCCCGAATCATGACTGTTGGTTAATGAATCAAGGCCAGCCATTGTACTCAAGGTAGGTGCAGTCCAAATATGAATTGCATTACAATTTCCCGCAGTTACAGGAATAGATGCATCTCCAGGACAAGTTTCAAATGTTGGCTGTGGTGACATCGGCTCTTCAACTACAATGTCGAAACGACAAGTATCTGAATTACCAGCTTCATCCAATGCTACATATTCTACCTGAGTCGTACCGATTGGGAAATTATCATTAGGGTTGAAATTTGAATCAAAACTTATCAAATTACAATTATCTGTTGCAGTTGGTGGTGTCCACGAAACAGCTAAATCTGATGCTCCAGCTAAAGCCGTTACCAACATATTTGTTGGACAATCAACAATTGCTGGTTTTTCATCATCGCTAATAGATACGTTTCCATCAACCAAAGCATATTCATTCGTAGCAAGTGGAACCGATCCTCTTGTCACTTCAATCGGAAAACCCGTTGCGCTTTCAAAGTTTATCAACGAAGAAGAATTGATTCCTGCTACAACATCAAAGACTAACGAAACAATCACTGTATTGTCTGCAATATTTTCTCCTATTGGAAAATTGAAATCAGCCCATCGAATAGCAATATTAGCACTATCAGGATGTTGTTCGAAAAAAGTACCTGTAGCTGGTAAAAAATTCAGGTGTCTTCGATATTTGATAACTGAAGTATCCCAAGCTACATTGAATTGAAAGGAAGATAGATTTTCGAAATTATTAACTACAATATCTACTGTTACGGAATCAGGTTTACATTCAATTTCTTTTTGTTCTAAAGTGAACGTGGGCAAACCTGCCGCTTGAGATTCTATGATATTAATGTCAAAATCACAACTTGTATTGTTCCCTGCATTATCTGTTGCAGAGTAAGTTACAGTTGTTGTTCCTACTGGAAAATCGTCTCCTGAATTATGACTTCCTGTAGAAGAAGCGACGTGACAATTATCTGTTGGGGCGGGTGTAGTATAATTTACCGCCTGAACCATCGTTCCCATCGGTACCAAAATCATCGTATCGTTTGGACAGACAACCATTGGTGATTCAGTATCAGAAAGTTTGATTTTTCCATTTACTAACTCATAATCAGAGGCGGCCAATGGAACACTATTTTCAGTTACTTCAATTGGGAAAGATGGAAGATTTGTAAAACCTACCGTTGTAGAATCGCCTCCCAATCCAACTAAATCAAATACCAAAGAAAGAACTGTCGTGTTATCAGGGATATCTTCTCCTATTGGAAAGTTGAAATCTACCCAACGAACACCAATATTGGCGCTATCTGGATGTGCTTCAAAAAACGTAGCCGTTGTCGGTAAAAAGTTTAAATGGTTGTTATACTTCACAATTGAAGTATCCCATTCCAATCCAAACTGAAAAGAAGATAGATTCTTAAAATTAAAAACCTTTAAGTCGAAAATGACTGAATCTTCTGAGCAATTTAGGGTTGCTCGTTCCAATTCGAATCGAGGCGCTCCCGGAAGAGTTGTCTGATTAACTGTTACATCAAAACTACAGTTTGCAGTGTTTCCACCAAAATCAGTAGCCGTATAATTTACGGTAGTCGTTCCAACTGGAAAACTATCTCCTGAGTCAGCACTTCCTGCAAAGGTTGCTATTGCGCAGTTATCGGCGGCAGTTGGAGCAGTCCAATTGGCAACACCAGATGTCGCACTACTTCCCACTGCTACATTAATATCAGCAGGGCAATTCTGAACAGTTGGATCAATACTATCAAAAATAGCGACAGAACCTTGATTGACCGTAATTTGACTATTTGGAATTTTTGTTCCAGTGCCATCTGTAACCTGAAATGCCAAGTCTGGCAATGAAGTAATGTTTACGGCAGATGAAGTTCCTCCATTTCCAACTTTACTAAAAAATAAAGTAATGATAGTGGTTCCATCCATCAGTGACTCACCGGTGAAGGGCGGATTAAAATCGGCCCAACCAACTCTCAACTCTCCTTTGTAAACAGAATCCTGTACAAAAATTGGAGAAGGAGGAAGCTGATGCGTTAAATGATCGAATTGAATAACTGCTGTATCCCAAGTAACGCCATATTGGAAACTTCCAATGTTGGTGAAACTCTCAACTGTTATATCAACAGGGATCAAATTTGTGTCATCGCAGTGAACCGTTGCCGGTTCGACATTGAATGTCAACTGTGCAAAAAGCCCAGGTGAGAGCATTGAGAAAATGCCAAAAAACAATATGGCAAGTAAATTTTTTCTCATAACTAAAAAATTTGTGATTTGTGATTGCTAAGCATAATAAATTCGATAAAACACAATGAAGTACTATGTCCAATCGAGTTCGATTGAAAAGGGGGACTAATCAAAACAGTTGATTCTTTTTTTGCTTTCTTGCTGAATAAATCAGCGCTCTCTTATTTAGGATGTGTGAATGCTTTGACACCCTATTTGGTGGAGGTTGGTATTAAGAACCATCAAGCCAAAAAAGGACTTGATGGTTCTATTTTTTATTATTCTAAAATAATCATTTTTTGAACTTTCGTACCAAATTCAGTTTGAAGTTGGTAGAAAACAATTCCAGTTGTTGGTAGTACTTCTTTGCTAACTGTTACTTCATGATAACCCTGTGGATAGTCGCTATCAATCGTATGTAAAAGTTTACCAGAAGCATCCATGAAATTCAACTGAACTGCTGTCGCGCCAGGCAATGTAAATCCAACAATCGTTTCGCTATCGAATGGATTCGGAACATTTTGACGCAAGTCAAGATTATTTTCAAATGTATTTACAGTAGATGACGTACTTGATTCGAAAACCAATTCTACTTCATTTTTCAATTCACCAGTGCTTTCGATTACTTGCATTGGAATCAAATTATCAGATGCACTGATGGCATCTTTCAATTCAAAATCAGCTGCTTTACTCTCGAAAACTAAAGTGAATAATACATCATTATCGTTTAAACTAACGGCATCCATATTGATATAACCCGTTGTCAATTGCCCGTCTGCTGCTTTCGCATCCTTAAAGTTGAAAGAAGACAAGTTTGGCAATACACCCGGAATCACATCCACGTATTCTAATAATTTCGATTCAAAATCAATTGTGTATTGGTATCCATTGATGCCGTTGAAATCTTTGGTTTTGAATTCAACCTCAACTCTTTCTCCCGTATTTTCAATAGATTGATTTTCTAATAAAAATTCGAAAGTACCATTCTGACGTAATAGTGCATTTGCATCTGCATCTACATCTCCCGTTTTCACACCGATGAATTTTACCAATTCATTTGTCGCTACGGTTGTTGTATATGACTCACTGAAAAGTCCCCAAGGACTTGCAGTAGTTGACAAATTAGGTGTCTCGTGAATAAATCTCCATGAAGTATTTCCAGGAATAGAAGTCATCGCTGGATCTACTGCCAATTGGAAAATCAAAATCGCATCGTTACCAGTAATGATATTATCACCATTGGCATCTGCTGCAATGTTTTTATATCCAGAACCAAACGTGCTTGTTGGATTAGGATGTTGTAAAACAAGGAATGCATCGTTTACGGTTACCCCATTTTTCCAACCTGTATTTTTAGAAGGTGTGAAAGTGGTAGTTGTACCAGAAGGCGCAGTAAATCCGAAAGCATCTCCCGTAGTATTACTAACAATTGTATTTGTATTTCCTCCTGTTTGTACAACATCTGCATTTGCTACAGGTGCACCTTCTTCTGTATTAAGTTCTACATCAAAAGTATGTGTCGTCGTTGGGTCGAAAAGTGTAATACTTCCATCCAATGCAGTTGATGCATCAGGGGTAGCAACGCCACCAATCAATTTCATCACCGTATTCGCTGTAATATCAACAACTGACATATCAGCTGCATTTCCAATTGCTGTTACATCTACTTCAAATAAAACATCACCATCAGTCAAAGTGATTGGGCTGGTTGCTGCTGTTGCTGTCCAGATAACTGAGTATCCATTGGTAGTTGCACTTGTTGTAAACGTTCCGTTTGCTGCTAAAGCAGGGTTGACATTTGATAAACTATTAACCGTTGCTACAGTCGCATCTACCACATCAACATTGAAAGCAAATGAAGTTACATTTTGAAAGTTAGAAACCGTTACTGGAACTGTTCCCATGCTTGCAACAGGCAATGAAACATCTGCCGCATCGAATAATGTTCCTCCGACTACTGTACCGTTTGCAATACAAGAGTTTGTTAAGTTCGCCTCGTCCTCAACTGTCAATGTAATTTGAACCGGCCCAACATCAGCGGTTGTGAAAGCTGATGGAGAAACCGTTCTAATTAAATTAGGAATCGTTGTACAGTTATCTGTACTCCCCGCATCCACATCATTCGCATTAATAGTTGCGTTTCCTGTATTATCTAAAACAATCACTACATTTTGAATACAAACTGCAGTTGGTGTTTGTTGGTCTTCTACCTCAATATTAATAGTTACAACTCCAGTAGAATTTGTACAAGGATCTGATACTTCTAAAGTAAAAGAATGAGTGCCTATTCCATAGGTTCCACTGATAACACTATTACCACCAGTTGCTCCATCGATAGAGAAACTTAAAAAAGCATCATCTGCACAATCAGTAACATAATCTTTCAAATCAACATTGATTGCTGCTGTACATGCATTTGCATCTGTAGGAATTACCAATGGAGTTGGGAACGAAAGAACAGGTGCTTCAGTATCTCGAACTTGTATAGTTCTATTAACTGCTGCTGCAGAGTTTCCACAATCATCCATTGCTACCCAAGTACGAGTAATATTATAGTTATAATGTCCACACATTGCAGGATCTGCATCATAAGCAGCTGAACGTGTATCTGTAGGCGTTACTGCAAAGTTTCCTTTACAATCATCTTCATACATCAGTTGATCAATTGCAGGAACCATACATTCCTGAACAGGATAAGTTGGTACAGTGACACCTGTCATCAAAGTTGGTGCATTACTATCTGCCATTGTAATGGTCTGAACACATGCCTGAGAAGTCGTTCCATCAGTTATAGTCCAAGTTCTTAAGATTGTTCCACAACTTGGAGAAGATAGTGGGTTATCCGTATGAGATAAGCTACCCGTTCCACAAGCAGATGTAAACAATGCCGTTCCTGTTACAGATGGATTTGGAACAGTAGGACAAGCTATTGTAATATTTGCTGGACATGAAATCGTAACAGATGATGTAGCATTGGTTTGTACATCAACAGTCGTTGTACAAGTTCCTACATTTCCATTATTGTCAACACCAGTTAGAGTTACTACATTTAGACCTACATCAGTGCAATCAAACATTGTCGGATTAATTGATAAAGAAGCTAATCCACAAGCATCATTACTACCTTCATCAACATTTATCACTGAAATAGTAGCTGCTCCAGCAGAGCTCAAAACCACATCGAAATCATCCTCACAATTCATGTTTGGTGTTTCTACATCTTTTACTTCTATCGTTATTACATGATTAGCTGCATTACCACTTGGGTCAGTAATCGTAAAGGTTACTGTCGTTATTCCTAATGGATATATTCCACTTGCATCAGCACCACTTGAAGTAGCGTAAGCTGAATTATTCGTAATTGTCAAATATTGGAAAGCCGCACAATCTGAAACGTCAGATGATTTAAGCGAAAGTCCTCCTACATTTGTTTGACAAACACCTGCATCGGTATTAAGGACCAATGAAGTTGGGAAAGTAACCACTGGCATTTGGCTATCAGTTACGTTTACGACTTGGCCTTGCGTTGCTGTGCTTCCACATGCATCTACTACTTTCCATTCTCTCGTAATCGTATAATTATAGAATGCTGATGCACTCGGTAATACTAAGAAAGTATCAACACCATTGATCGTATCAATTCTTGAATCTAATGAATCAAAAGTCAAAATAGCAGTACAGTTATCCATATAGGTAACGGTTGGTGGTGCTGGAACAGCTCCACATTCTGCTGCTATTGGTGTTGCGAATGTTGTTGGTAAAGTAAGTGTTGGCGCTACTAAATCTTGGATTCCAATTTTTTGAATACAAGAAGAAGCATTCATACTTCCATCAACAGCCGTCCATGTTCTTTCAATATCTACACAATTAGCTCCTGTTACGACAGCGTCCAAATATGTAATGGTTGTTGCGCTACAATTATCCGTTGCTGTTGCCATTCCTGCATTATTCGTCAAAGTATCTGCTGGAAGGTTTTCGCATTGAACGATAATATCTGCTGGACAAGAAATCTGCGGTGCAGTTCCTTCTTGAGCAGTTATTGTATTTGTACAAGTTGCGGTATTTCCAGATGCATCTGTAACTGTATAAGAAATTGTATTTACACCGATATCAGCACAAGTAAGTTTCAATGGATTTGGAGTAACCATCAATGCACCCGCGCAATTATCAATACTGTTATTAACAATATTAGTAGTTGAAGGTAAAACTGACAAGTCAACTTCTCCATTAGAACCCAATGTTACTGTATAAGATGATGGACACACCGCAATTGGTGGTTCATTATCAATGATGTGAAGATTAGCACTACAACTTTTTGAGTTCGCAGGTGAAGCGCTATCTGTAATATTAATTGTTACCGCCACTGGTGTACCAGGAAAAGTAATACTACAATCGTAGGTTAAGTTCGCAGCTGAATTGATTGTTAAATTCAAATCGCCTAAGCCACTACAATTATCCGACAAGCTACCGTGAATAAAGCAGCTTCCATTATTATTCGTATTTACTTTTGTCCATAAAACTGGATCGTAGTCATTTGTAAATGTAAAACTCGTTCCATTCGGCCTTACCGAGGCATATGAATTGAACGTATTATTATCTGATTGTATTCTGAATCCGAAAATATCACCAGCATTAACTGCAACACTTCTAAATACATTGTTATGAATTGGTAATGAACTTAATTGAGTAAATACTCCATTTAGTACATAACCAAATACTTCACCCGTATTGGTTGTATCAGCAGATTCAAAATCCCAACGGAATTGAATATTTCCTGCAGATTTAACTCTTACGGTATGATCAACAGTTCCAACTGTTGGGTAACTTCCATTATCAGAACTTTCTAAGAATAGACTTCTTGCACCATCTAAAAACCAACCTGGCTCAACGACCACATTTCCACCTTGATCTAACTGAGCAGTGAAATCTGCACATTCAAAATCAGGTGCCATGTTGTCAATAACGGTTACTGTTGTAGTACAACTATCGATATTTCCAAAAGCATCTGTTGCGTAAATTTTTACTGGTGTTGAAGGGATACTATCACAAGTTAAGATCGCAGGATCTGAAGAGAAGATTAGATCATATTCTGAGGTACAATCCATTGTTTCGATTGCGTTTCCTGAGATGAAAGCGACTCCGTCACTTCTTACTAATCTAGACACCCAGTTAGTTTTATACAAATCTCCTAACGTTCCTAAAGAAGTAGAAAAGTTAGATAAGTTAACCTCTGATCTACCTCCCATGTTATCTCTTGTATCAAGACGAATTCGAAGTGTTTCCCCTGCCAACATTGTGATTGACTCTGTACCAGTATTTACAGCAATCGAGTTATCTTTCAAAATTACTGGAGCATTGGCATCTATTCGGTACCACAAGCGATCCTCAGTTGCACCACGAGTATCATTGGTCACATATCCCCAATCAAAAGAGAATGAAGCTCCGTTTGGAGAAGTCAAGGCATATTCTGTAAAACCATTTGTTCCCGATCCATTATCACCACTCGTCATATAAATTTCATATGCACCACTTAACAACCATCTTGGATCTAAAGCCAATTCCCCATTTTCATTCAAATATGCATTGTAAGATGCCGCACAAGATTGAACTGGTGGAGTCATATCTGTAACTGTAACTATTGAATTACAACTAGTCATTTTTCCAAAACTATTCGTCGCAGTGACCATCACAGTATTTGCACCTATATCAGCACAAGTGAACGAACTTTGTGAATAAGTAAAGGAAAGTGGTGGCGTTGTTGTTGAACAAACATCCGTAAAGCCGCTTTGTAAAGCTGTTAAATCAGCCGCAGAATAAGTATAATTACCTGTTGCATCTAAATTTACAGAAATGTCTGTACAAACTGCTGTTGGATTAGATGCCGTAGGCTCTACCATAGATGAACAAGTATTAGAATTACCATTACCATCAGTAACAGTTAGAGTAACTGGAATCATGGTTCCTATTTCTCCACAAAACACCTTATCTCCTCCTGTTGCGTCATTTCTAACTATAGAGAAAGTAAGTAAATTTTGAGGTGTACAAGTATCTGTACTATTATCATCGATAGCTGCTGTTGTAATTTGAGACATTCCCGTTTGAGAATCAACAGAAACTGTTACGTTAGCTTTACATCTTGCTGTTGGATTACCAGAGTCCATGACATTTACCTCATAGACTTCTGTGTGATTGTTTCCGCAAGGATCAATAACTGTAAATTCAAAATCATATAAACCTACATTGTAAGTTCCACTGGCATTGAGGCCACCTCCATTAGCTACAACTGCTCCTGAAGATTGTAATTTCACTTCAAAGAAACCTTGTAAATTTGCAGGTGCCGCACAATTATCAGAAGCAGTCACTGACAACGATACTGAAGCTGTACATCCTGTACCTGGATTCACCACCAAAGTTGAAGTTTGGGCAGGAATAACTGGATCAACATTATCATCAAACGTAATTACCTGAGTATGTTGATCTGTATTTCCGCAATTATCCGTTACTGCATATGTTCGATTTACTGTATAATTATAAAAATCACACATATTAGGATCTGTTCCTTGTCCAACTGGCACATCTGTTACAGAAGTTGTAAATCCACAATCATCCATTCCTGTAAAAGTTACTTGAGCAGGAATTGAACTCTGACAATCGACTGTAACATCAGCAGGTGCTGTACCTGGTGAGAAGTCAAGTGTCGGTGCATTTGAATCCGTAATCGTAATTGTTTGTAAACAAGTAGATGAATTTGGAGCTGCTGCATTATCAGTCGCCGTCCATGTTCTATCAATTGAACCACAATTCCCTACTCCAGTCGAAGCAACTGCCACATCAGCAAATGAAATATTCCCTGGTGGCAATACAGCCATACAGTTATCGCTCGCTGTCGCCGACCCTGTATTTGAAGGAGCAGATGACGCAGCACAATCAATCGTCACATCAGCGGGACAGGTAATAACTGGCGCAGACTGATCAACAACCATAACCATAATAGGGCTCCCGCTACAAAGACCAGGAACCGTATTCGATGTTAAAGTAATTGGGACTGGTGTTCCGATATTGGAACAATCTACAAAAGTTGGAGATACTGTAACCACACCACAGTTTCCTGTATAGAAGGTCTGAGGCGCCAAAGGAGTATGTCCGTTGGCATTCGCACTCAACTGAATAGTAATAGTACTGCCACAAAGTGGAGTACATTGAGCATTCACATTCGTAAAAAATGAAATGCTAAAGAACATTAAAAGTAAAAGGACAAGACGTGTCAACAGCGAATTCTGACTAATTGATGAAAACGAAGCCGTTTTCTCAATTGCTTTGTGATGCTTGGCAGAGTTTTGCTGGAAAATCAACGTGTTGTTTCGGTGACTAGCACCATTCAATGGGGTATTCGTTGATACCATAACTTATTGTTTTAAATTATTGAATATGTAATGAGTGTT
>CALHBQ010000109.1 GCA_937930815.1 uncultured Saprospiraceae bacterium
CTTCTTCTAAACTCAAGGAAACTATTTCTAATTTCTCCGTTTTACTGTACTTCTTTCTTAATTTTGACATCGATAAGTTTTTATGTGTAATAATAAGTATTTCTAACTTATCTACATGTCCACTTTGATGACGAACTCCACACCGCAACCCCCAAACTTTTCATCTGTCCTTAAAAATAGAACTCGCTAATTTTAAAACTTAACCGACGGATGAAAAGAATCACCCTTCTTTTGATTGCCCTATTTGCAATCCATGCCCTTCAAGCACAAGAAACCCAAACGGACTCCATTCCAAAAAGAGAATATTTTACTACTCAAATAGTAGGCACTGCGCCTGCCATAGATGGAAAAATCGATGACCCTGCTTGGAATCAAGTGGAGTGGTCGGGTGACTTCACGCAGCGTCAACCTTATGAAAATAAACCACCGACGCAGGACACAAAATTCAAAATTTTGTATGATGCGAAAAACCTCTACCTCGCTTTCCGTTGCAACGATACCGAGCCTGATAAAATCGTAGAACGCATGTCGCGTCGCGATGGATTTGAGGGCGATTGGGTTGAGTTCAATGTTGATAGTTACAATGATAAACGAACGGCTTTTTCTTTTACCATGTCGGTTTCGGGGGTGAAGGGAGACGAGTTTATTTCCAATAACGGAGATAATTGGGACAGCAGTTGGGACCCGATTTGGTACATGGATACCAATATCGATGAAGAAGGTTGGACGGCCGAAGCGCGCATCCCACTGAGTCAGTTGCGGTATGGAAATACGGAAGTACAAACGTGGGGCATCCAATTTACACGCCGTGATTTTCGAAAAGAAGAGCGGTCGGTTTGGCAATATATTCCTCAAAACAATCCGACTTGGGTGAGTGATTTTGGGCAGTTGCATGGTATCAAGGGTATCAAGCCACAACGACAAATTGAGTTACAACCTTACGTGGTCGCTTCCACTCGTACTTTCGAAAAAGAAGAAGGCAACCCATTTAGAACGGGTTCCGATTCTAAAATTGCTACGGGTTTGGATGGAAAAATTGGGTTGACCAGTGATTTGGTTTTGGACTTTACGATCAATCCAGACTTTGGTCAAGTAGAGGCCGATCCAGGTGCGATTGCCCTCGATGGTTTCGAAATATTCTTCAACGAACGGCGTCCGTTTTTTGTAGAAAATAGAAATCTGTTTGACTTTTATGTTTCTGATATTCGTCCGGGTGGGGCGTTTTCTCAGGACAATTTATTTTACTCCAGACGGATTGGCGGAAGTCCAAAATCATATCCAGATGTAGGCGATGACGAGTTTGTCAATCAGCCAAATGCAACATCGATTTTGGGAGCAGCGAAGTTTAGTGGTAAAACCAAAAACGGATTAGGCATCGGAATTTTGGAATCTATCACTGCTCGCGAGTTTGCAAAAATTGACAGCTTCGGCGTAGAAAAACAGGAAGAAGTTGAGCCGCTTACCAATTACTTCGTCGGTCGATTGACCCAAGATTTTGATGGTGGGAATACCGTCATCGGCGGCATGTTCACGGCCACCAATCGAGATTTGAGTAATCCGAATTTGCAATGGCTCAACCAATCTGCGTACACCGGTTCTTTCGACATTTTACATAAATGGAAAAAACAAGAATGGTACACGGGCTACCGAGGCGTTTTCAGTAATATCAACGGAACGGAAGATGCCATCCTTAATGCGCAGACTTCGCAGCGACGGTCATTTCATCGGCCACTTCAAAATTATTTATCGGTTGACTCCACTCGAACGAGTATGACGGGAACGGGTGGTACGTTCAAAATTGGTAAAAATCAATCAGGAAATAAATCCTTCGGTTTCGAGACGGGCGTGACGTATCGCTCGCCTGAGTTGGATTTGAACGACATCGGTTTTATGCGTAACTCGGATGACATCGTTCATTTCATGGGCGCAGGTTTTGCGTTCAATAAACCGTTCTCAATTTTCAGACAATTGAATTTTAATTACAATCATTGGGCGTATTTTGACTTTGGTGGTAACTTCAATGTGGCGGCATGGCAGCTCAATAGTTTTACGATTTTTAAGAACAATTCGAGGGGTGGGGTATGGACTTGGTTTTCGCCATACACGGTGCTCAATACGGCTTTGGTGGGTGGTCCTGCCTTGCGTATGCCCAATGCATTCAATCATGGTTTTTGGTATAGCACGGATAGCAGAAAGAAATTTGTTATCAACCCAAGCTACTATAGTAATTATGGTTTTAATAACGCGACCAACAACAAAGGCTTCAATTTATGGATGCGTTATCGACCGTCCAATTTGTTGGAATTCAGCGTCAGTCCAGGTTATAATAAAAACCGAAAAGCACTACAATGGATCGATAATATCGAAGGCGATGACGGCAACATTCGCTACCTAACTGGTCGATTGGTTCAGGAAACATTCAGCGCAACGGTCCGCGCCAATTTGACTTTATTGCCCAATTTGACAATTCAATATTATGGAGAACCGTTTATTTCAAAAGGAAATTATAGTGCCTTCAAAAAAGTGACAGATGCCAAAGCAGATCACTTTCATGACCGATATGAATTGCTGCAAGCGGTCAGTTTCGATAGTGAATCAGGCGTGTATCAGGTAGATGATAATGATGATCGAGCGTTTGATTTTGAATTCGATGATCCTGATTTCAACTATATGCAGTTTCGCTCCAATTTGGTTTTGCGTTGGGAATACATTCCGGGTTCGGAGTTGTATTTGGTTTGGTCGCAAGGCACAACTTTTTCGGGTAATCCTGATGAGCAACTACTCCCAAGTCTTTCCGAAAATCTATTTTCTAATAAGTTGGAAAATATCTTTTTGGTGAAGGGGACTTATCGGTTTTTGCGGTAGCTTTGGCGGAGGTAGAACCTGAACCCGTAATTAACGGGTTATTGTAAATCAACTTTCAATACCATTTATGTCAAATCACAATTACTAAAAAACGCCATGAGATTACTTTTTGCTTTTATACTTACGGTTGGACAACTATCCGCACAACCATTCAATTTAAAATATCAAACAAATTTAGGGACGGAGGTCCTCGGTATTGCTGTAGATTCTGAGGAGTTTGTTTATGCTATCGGCAGAGGTAACGTCTCAAATAGTTGTTTGACCCAAAACGATTTTCTAAGTGACGGATCTGTATTTATTGCAAAGCTTGATCAAATCGGAAATAAAATTTGGGTTAGAAGATTTGGTGGAGATAAAGCTGAGATATATGGGATTGATATTGATTCAGAAGATAATATTATCGTAGGAGGTTCTTTCTGGGATGAAGGTGATTTTAGAACTTCTACTCAGCCAGATTTGCAATTCACTTCGAGAGGACAAGACGATGCTTTTGTAATGAAATGCAATGGTGATGGAGAAATCCTTTGGGTGGAGGTTTCTAAAGGTACTTCTGAGAACGTAATTTTGGACTTAGAAGTAGGACCAAATGATGAGATTTATTCCACCGGTCGATTCTTATACAATAGTAATTTCGGACAAATAACACTAACGAGTTTTGAAAATAAAAAGGATCCTTTCATTTGGGCATTGACGAGTGAAGGAGCCACCTTATGGGCGAGAAATGTTGAGTCCTACCATGATGGCTCAGGAGAACAAATAACCGTAGATGCATCGGGGAATGTCTTGGCATATGGATTAGTAAGTCAGCAAACCGGAAGAGAACATTACATATTGAAGTTGGCAGCTGACGGTCAAGAAATATTCTATTTGCCTGCACTTTTAGATCGGAATTTTTTGGATTTACGATGGAGTAGAATTGGATTAGGTACGGATTCAAAGGATAATATTTATCTAACAGGAAATTTTGTTAAAAGAAGGGATTTCGATCCAGGACTCGATTCGTTTTTCATGGAAGGAGGCGGTCGATTAAATGATGATGCGTTCCTATTAAAACTTGATGCCAATGGGGATTTTTTATGGGCACAAAAAATTGGTTATAGCTTTTCGTGGGCAGGCGGGAAAGTCGTAAAAGTGGATGAAAATGAAAATGATAATGTATTTGTAGTTGGAGAATTTTCTCGAAAAACAGATTTTGACCCAGGGCCAGGGATTTTTCATATGGAGCCTGAAAGTGGTAATGCTACGCATGTCTATATTCAGGTTTTAGATTCTTCCGGTCAATTTATTACTGCGATTCAGGTTGGAACGAATGATTTTCGTGATTTTCATACTTGGGATTTTGAGATAAGTGGCGATAATTATTACCTCACTAGACATGAAGAACCTGGAAATAGTGTATCGTGGGTACAAGCTTATTCGAAATGTGACGTGCTGCTTGAAAGTGAGCAGACTTTTTTTTGCGATCAAATCGAATTAAATGGTGAAATCAGATATACTAATTGTAATCAATCTACTTCCGAACTTGATACAATGACCGGTTGTGAAGTCATCACCAGAGATTTTAATAAAATTGTCACTACGATTATACCTGGAATTTCAACAAACGACAGCCTAATTTTCAATACTGAAGGCTTTTCTGGAATTTGGATGGATTGTGATGATAATTATAAACCAATTGAAGGGGAAACAAATTCCGTTTTCAAACCTGAGCGTAATGGAAATTATGCCTTCATCGCTATTGATTCAAATTTGATGTGTTTAGATACGACCGATTGTATATTTTTTGAGGTCGATCCTGTATCGACAAAAGAAGTTCAAGCATTTAAAAATATGCAAATCAGTCCAAACCC
>CALHBQ010000110.1 GCA_937930815.1 uncultured Saprospiraceae bacterium
GGTTTTGCCGAAAATGATTGGGTATTTGGCGGCGGATGGGCAGGCAATATCAAAGGTGCCAGTTTAAAAGGGGAGGTGACAACTTTTACACCTGTCGATACAGGAAAGACCAGTTTGGCCATCACGTTCAATATAGATTACCAATTCAAAAATTCACTTTATTTGAATACTGGTTTTTTGTATAATTCACTTGGCAAAACTTCGGGGGATTTGAGTCAATTACTCAATTTGCAAATCTCCGCGAAAAATCTCTATCCATTTCGATATACCGTTTTTACGCAGTTTGGTTATCCTTTGAGTCCGTTGACCAATTTGGGTGGAGCGATTATTTATAGTCCAGTAGAATCTCAGGCGGTATTCTTTACCCCAACAATTACGTATTCGCTGAAACAAAATCTCGATTTGGATTTCGTGGCCCAGGTGCTTTTTAACGATGATGGAAACAAATATGTCAGCCCAATTCAAGCTGGCTTTTTGAGAGTGAAGTGGAGTTATTAAGAAGAGTTGAAAGTTGAAGGTTTTATGTTGAAAGTTCCCGAAACGATTCACGCAACTCAGCATTGAAACTATAACTTAGAACTTTCAACTTTGAACTTTTTCTCATACCAAACAGCGGGCACATTGTACAAAATGAATTCCTTTTTGAAAGTCATTCCAATCTTTTCCAAAACTCTAATCGAAGGTTTGTTTGCAGCAAAAGCACAACCGATAATGCAATCCAGTTGATATTGTTTAAATCCGATTTCGAGACATTTTTGCGCGGCTTCGGTGGCGATGCCTTTGCCCCAATGCGCTTGAGTAAAACGATAACCGATATCTACCGCATCTCTATCGGGTCGATATTTCAGACCACACCAGCCAATAAATTCATTTGTAGATTTTAATAAAACGGCCCATCGGCCATAGTCGTTTTCTCGATATTGTTTCCAGATGTTTTTCTGAATGACTTCGGTGGCTTGTTTGATATTTGAAAATGGTAGGTTGCCAGTGTAGCGAATAACTTCATAATTTCTGTTGAGTTGAAAAATGGCAGGAGCGTCGCCCATCGTAACACGTCGAAAACTAAGGCGTGGTGTTTCAAATAGAATATCTGAAAACATTACTCCTTTTCCTCTTTTGGTAATTTGAAAACTCGAATGGTATCAATTTTGGTATTACTGACATCTTCTAAAACGAATCTATAATCGCCCAAAACGATTTCGGTTCCTTGTTCTGGAATATCTCCAGAAGTCATAACGATATATCCAGAAAGGGTTTGATATTCGCCTTCAGGCAAATCCAAAAAGTACTTTTCATTGATTTGGTCAATTTCCATTCTTCCAGAGAAAACAAACTCTTCATCAGAGATTTGGATGTCGGTCAAGTCTTCTACATCGTGCTCATCGTCTATTTCACCAAAAATTTCCTCTACCAAATCCTCCGTCGTAACAATACCCGAGATACCTCCAAATTCATCCACAACACAAACGATACTTACCTGATTTTTTATGAAAACATCCATCGCATCTTTTACACGCATTGCCTCAACCAAGTATTCAATCGGCAGCATCATATTTTTGATGGAAGAAGGATTTTTGAAAAGTTGTTGATGATGAATGTATCCTTGAATGTTGTCAATATCATCTTTGCTAATCAAAATTCTCGACAGCTTTGTTTTTGAGATCAATGCTTCTAATTCTTCGATGGTAGAGTCAATGTCGATGTGTTGGATTTCAGTACGAGGAATCATGCAATCGCGCAATCGCGTTTCTCTCAGCTTCAATGCCTTTTCAAACAGTTCGGTATCAAGGTCTTCTTGGTCGTCGTCTGTTCGAGTACTTTTGATAAAATCTTCTAAATCTGTTCTCGTGAAATTTCCAGCATCATCCTCATCTGGTAATTTTACAAAACGAGAAATAATCGCATTGGAAGTTTTAAACATTAACCAAGAAGGAAACGAAAGCAACGACTTCAAAAATCGCAATGGGTAAGCCAACAAGTATAATGCATCATCTGAATATAATCGGAAGAGTGTTTTGGGAAGAAATTCCCCAAAAACTAAAACCACCAATGTAATGACTAAAGTGGAAGCCAACAGTGCGAGGTACTCATTCGCGTTAAGCGAATCAGGAAAGACTTGTGTCAAAACACCAGTCATCAAGGAAGTAAAAATGACCAGTGCCACATTATTTCCCACCAACATCGTACTCATGAAGTCTGATGGATTCTCGAAAAATTTGGCAAGTATAAGACCACGGCGCGTGCCGCTCTTTTTCTTTAATTCAACCCGCAATTTACTCGAAGAAATAAACGCAATCTCCGACCCAGAGAAAATGGCCGAAAGAATGAGTGAAACGATAATTGCAATTGCTATGAGCATCAAAGAGGAGTTGAATGTTTTAAGTCGAGAGTTGAAAGTTGGGTACACGAGACCTGCAACTTTCAACTCTGAACTTTCAACGTTTATTTAGCTTTTAGCTGCTTTTTTGAAAGAAACCTCTTCGTCTTTATATTTAGAAGGGCACTTGAGCAACATATCAGATGCCAAGAAGATATCCTCTTTTTTGTCCATTCTAC
>CALHBQ010000111.1 GCA_937930815.1 uncultured Saprospiraceae bacterium
TATCAACGGAGACGAAGTCAATTTCTAAAAGAACTTCGATTGCTTTTGGGGGAATTGAATATTCAGCCGCAGGATCTTGCTGCGTAGTTTTTTTTGAAAAAATAAAAATCATGGAATTACAAACCGATAAATTAGTACTCATTCAAGCACTACTTCAGGTAAAGGACGAAAAAGTCTTAAATGAAATCAAGCAATTGTTAGCCGGTTACTTTTCGGAGAACAAAGAAATTGACATTTGGGAGGAGTTGACGAAAAAAGAAAAGGCGTTTATCAAACAAGCTCGTAAAGACATCAAAGCCGGAAAAGGCATTCCGCATGATGAAGCAATGAAATCGTTCAGACAACAGCTTGGTCAATGAGTTTACCGATTATTTGGGCGCCGGGAACTCGACAACAATATGCCGATTTACTCAAATTTATTGAAAACGAATTTGGTTTAGAAGCGGCTTTAAAATTTTTAGAAACCGAAAGTACAAAATGCAAGATCTCCAATGGGATGAAGAAAAAAACAGAATAAACGAAACTAAGCATAATATATCGTTTGAACAGGCAGCAGAGGTATTCAATGATGAAAATAGATTACAATTTGCTACTGATAGAAATGGTGAATGAAGATATATAACAGTAGGCAAAGCCTTCAAAGTCATCATCACCGTTGTTTATACAATACGTGATTTTGCTTATCGTTTGATATCTGCAAGAACGGCGAGAAAAGATGAGCGAGAAAAATATTTAGAAAAATCCTTAACACAACAAGATGATGAATTCGGCAGAGAATAAAATAACCTTGGCAATTGCTTTAGAAATGTTGGGTTCCAACACTTTGACCAGTAGTCATGTCATAGTTTATGAAGATGAGGATAAGATCGAGGCTACCGATGCAATAAAAATGGGTCACTTAGGTATTGATGTGCCCGAAGATAGAATAACCTACAATGACGAGGAAGTTCAAGATGACGAATTTGAGGGCGATTGGGAAGAAATCAAGTCTGATTTAGAAGATTATTACAGGAAGGTCAACGTTAATCTTAATTTGAACTACGACACTATTTCATGGATAATCAAGACTACAAATTGTGAAGATTTAGAAGAAGCTATAAGCACCCTTTTAACTTCTTTACATGAAAAGTCTTTGTCAAATGACAAAACTAAAAAAGGTGTTAGAAGAACGTGGACTACCCGTCAAAATAAAGCCGCCGCAATTTTCAGCGCTAATCGCAAAAAAAATACTTCTAAGAAACGGGCAAATAATAAAATAAAAAGGTAAACAATTTGCCTTGGCAGAGGTCGCCCTTTTCCATAGTATGTGCTTTGTTGTGAAAGTGAAAATAGGGAATTATTTTGAAATTTTTTCTATGCTTCTTTTGCCTGAATCAGGATTTTCAGAATTAAAGGATTCACAAGATTACCATCGAAGATTCAAAATGAAATCGAATACAGAAATCAAAGATTAAAGCATCTGTCAAAAAGAACCCCTCATATCTCAAACAAAAGCACTGAAGGTAATCCTGAAAATTCTAAAATCCTGTGAATCCTGATTCAGACAACCTACTGAAAATTAGGATTAAAAATCAACTTATAATCCAAACTCTTTCCACCAAAATTTATCAATAATCCTTTCTCGAAATTATAGGCAACGGTATAGTTTTTTGCTTGTGCAAGATGGACATCTTCCAATTTTACCAATGCTTTTAATTCAACAACTAATTGTTGTTCAACTATAAAATCAGCTCGGCGAGTACCGACTTCTGTTCCTTCATAATAGATGAGTTGTTCAATTTCTCTTTCGAAATTGATGCCTGCATTTTTAAATTCAATTGCTAAACATCGTTGATAAATGACTTCTTGAAAACCTGCTCCGAGTGTATTGTGAACTTTCATGGCGCAGCCGATGACGCGGTAGGTGAGGTCGTCTTTTTCCATAGTATGTGCTTTGTTTTGGAAGTGAAAATAGGGAATTGTTTTTATTTTTTTAAGCTTCTTTTGTCTGAATCAGGATTTTCAGAATTAAAGGATTCACAGGATTACCACCGAAGCTTTAAAATGAAATCCAATACAGAAATCAAAGATTAAAGTATCTGCTCAAAAAGAACCCCTCACATCTCAAACAAAAGCACTGAAGGTAATCCTGATAATTCTAAAATCCTGCAAATCCTGATTCCGAAAGTAAGGTAGCAACCTACCCAAAGAACACCCAACAATCCTTTTTGCTTGGATGACGTGGTTGTTTTTAAAATACTTGATTCTAAACAAAATAATAGTTCATGACTTTTTATTAATATCAATAATTAATATTTGAAAACATGAACATTATTAGCCTTTTTTCAGGTCGGGAGCTTGCAACGTTAGCCTGGGTACTAATTCTACTCATATGGGTGCTCCACAAAAAAGAAACTCGAAAGGCTATCTTACAAGTGCTAAAATCAGCAACAAAAAAGTCACTACTTGCAGTGCAGGTATTGTTTATTGATTACGTAGCCTTATCGGTCTATTTATTGTGGCATTTTGGTTTTTGGGAATTTTCATTATTGAAGGATACTATTCTCTGGACCTTTGGTTTTGCCTATGTTTTATTAGTATCAATTAATAATATAAAAGAGTATTCAGATTTTACTGGGATTTTAAAAAATGCTATAAAATGGACTATAATAATTGAATTTCTTGTCGCATTCTATTCTTTTAGTTTCGCTGTGGAGTTTTTTATTCTCATACCTGTTTTAACTTTACTTGCTGTGGTTCAAGCATTTACAGATGTCAAAAAAGAACACCAAACAGTGTATGAACTATCAAAACAAGTTTCTGCAATAATCAGTATTTCAATTTTCTGTATCATTATTTATAAGACGTTCAATAGCTTAGATTTTTTACTTACCATTTCCAACCTTAAGGCATTTATTCTTCCAATAATTCTAACATTCTTATTTTTTCCTTTTATCTACCTTTTGAAATTATTCATGGTATATGAAAATTTATTTGGTAGGTTAAATGTGTTTGTAAGAGACAAAGAACTAAGAAGGAATATAAAAATGTGGGTTTTTAAAATATCTACTTTTAATTTATCCAGAGTAAGTAATATTTCAAAGCAAATAGTAAAACTTAATCTTTACCACAATAGTAACTGGAAAAAGGACATTAGGGAAATTAGTAGAACTTTAAAAAGTTAAACTTGGAAGACTCGAAAATCTATAAATTGAGC
The DNA here is from genome assembly GCA_937930815.1 of uncultured Saprospiraceae bacterium. GTDB lineage: Bacteria > Bacteroidota > Bacteroidia > Chitinophagales > Saprospiraceae > JAGQWW01. The sequence goes on from CALHBQ010000111.1 coordinate 3,197, forward strand.
CTTCCAAGGTCTTAGGCAACCACCTCCACCAAAACCCGAGTCTCAACCCCATCCACCAACTCAATAACTTCCCCACCATCCAAAGAATCAACGATCGAAAACTCATCACAAAGCACCTCTCCACAGATATAATCTTTAAAGTTCGCCAAAGCACCAGCCAATGCCGGATGATTTTGCAAAGTCACTTTGATACGATCCGTGATATTAAAATCACGATCCTTTCGGATGTTTTGAATACGGTTGACTAACTCACGAGCGAGCCCTTCTGCTATTAGCATATCAGTGATAGTCACATCGAGCGCAACCGTCAAATCACCATCCGTAGCCACTTGCCAGCCAGGGATGTCTTCCGTTACGATTTCAAAATCTTCGGTAGTTAGTTCGTGGATTTCTCCGTCGATGTTGAGTTCGTATTTACCTGATTTATCGAGTGCAGCGATGTCCTCTTGCGTGAAACCATTGATAGCTGCCGCAGCCGCTTTCATGTTTTTACCCATTCTACGACCGAGCGTTTTGAAGTTCGGTTTTACTTTCTTTTTGATGAAACCAGAAGTATCGTCGATGTACTCAATTTCTTTCACGTTCACCTCAGAAAGGATCAAGTCTTTCACGCCTTCCACCTGCTGTTTGAATGAATCATTCAAGACCGGCAAAAGGATTTTTTGCAATGGCTGACGCACTCTATTTTTCGACTTTTTCCGTAAGGATAAAACCAAAGAAGAAATGCGCTGCGCATAATCCATGCGTTGTTCCAAATCTTTATCAATCAATTCTTCCTGCACCTTCGTGAGATGCGTCAAGTGGATAGATTCATGTTTGAGCGGTGTATCATTATCGATAGCTGCTCCTCTGATTGGGTCAGACAGGTTTTTGTACATCCATTCTGAAAAGAACGGCGCAATCGGAGCCATCAACTGATTCACGACCATGAGACATTGATAGAGCGTCTCAAATGCCGCTTGTTTGTCTGCTCCTAACTCCGTTTTCCAGAAACGTCTACGTGACTGACGCACGTACCAGTTACTCAATTCATCCGCCACAAATGACTCTATGGCACGAGAAGCTTTAGTCGGTTCGTAATCTTCGTATGCCGCCGTGACTTCCATCACCAAACTGTTCAATTTCGAAATAATCCATCGGTCGATTTCAGGGCGACCTTCGACTGGCATGGCATTCATTTCGTCTTGCTGAAAACCGTCAATATTCGCGTAAAGCGCAAAGAAATTATAAGTATTAAAGAGCGTTCCAAAGAACTTACGTTGTGTCTCCGCCAAACCGTTGAGGTCGAATTTTAAGTTGTCCCACGGCTGTGAGTTGGACATCATGTACCAACGCGTCGCATCTGCTCCATATTTTTCTAAAGTAGAAAATGGCTCCACCGCATTGCCTTTCGATTTGGACATTTTCTGTCCTTTGGCATCTTGCACCAAACCGTTAGAAACGACATTTTTATAAGCAACTTTATCAAAAGCCATGACGGCAATCGCATGCAAAGTATAAAACCAACCACGCGTCTGATCCACTCCTTCTGCAATGAAATCAGCAGGGAAGTTGCGCTCAAATTTTTCTTTATTTTCAAAAGGATAATGCCATTGTGCATACGGCATCGAACCCGAATCAAACCAAACATCGATCAAGTCCAATTCGCGTGTCATTTCCAAACCATCGGGAGACATCAAAACGATGTCATCAATGTATGGGCGGTGCAAATCTTCAGGCACAGATTGATTCAATCCTAAACCTGCGTTTGCTTTTTCGATTTCTTTTTGCAACTCTTCGATAGAGCCGATACAGATAGTATGATTCGTAGGCTGAGCGGAGTCGAAGCCGGAAGCAGTTGATCCGTTCTCCGTGCTGTTCCCTTCGGCTCCGCTCGGGGTACTACGAACTCTCCAAATCGGCAAAGGAATTCCCCAATAACGAGTTCTGGAAAGGTTCCAATCTTGGAGGTTTTCGAGCCACTTTCCAAAACGACCTTCACCTGTGCTTGCAGGTTTCCAGTTGATGGTTTTGTTTAGCTCAAACATGCGCTCCTTCATCTTGCTCGCAGAGATAAACCAACTATCCAACGGGTAGTATAAAATCGGTTTATCCGTTCGCCAACAGTGTGGATAGTTGTGCTCGTATTTCGCAACGTTGAGCGCTTTTCCATCCAATTTTAATCGTACAGAAATATCGATATTGACGTCCACGTAATTTGGATCGTCTTTATAGTTTTTGACATACCTTCCTGAAAACTCACCTACTGTGTCAAGGAATTTACCTTGTTTGTCCACGAGGGTCAATGCGCCGAGGCCATTTTCTTTACCAACCATTCTATCATCTGCACCAAACGATGGGGCAGTGTGAACGATTCCAGTACCGTCAGAAGTGGTTACGAATCTACCAAGGATTACTTTGAACGCATCTGTTCCACCATGCAAATCTTCAATTGGATTTCCATAATCCATCAACTGTTCATAACGAACGCCTTCTATCTGTTTTCCGACGAAAGTCGCTGATTGTTCTAAAATCGCTGGCTGCTTTTTGCCGCCAAACCATTTGCCAACCAAATCCTCTGCAACTATTACACTAACAGGTGCTTCGGTGTATGGAGTATTGGTTTTGATTTTTATATAATTAATTTTCGGACCAGCAGTCAAAGCTGTATTCGAAGGCAATGTCCACGGCGTTGTTGTCCATGCCGCGATGCGCACATCTTCATTTTCATCATCAAAAAGAAAATTGGATTGCTCGCTTTTGATGACTTTGAACATCGCAACTGCTGTGGTGTCTTTCACATCTTTGTAACAGCCAGGCATGTTCAATTCGGCCGTACTCAAACCCGTACCAGCGGCAGGGGAGTAAGGTTGAATCGTCAAACCTTTGTACATCAAACCTTTATCATAAATGCGGCGCAATAGCCACCAAACAGACTCGATGTAGTTGTTTTCGAAAGTGATGTATGGCTCTTCCATATCCACCCAATAACCCATTTTGACGGTCAAGTCATCCCACATGTGTTTGTAGCGCATGACCGTTTCGCGGCATTGTTTATTGTAATCGTCAATAGAAATTTTGACGCCGATGTCTTCTTTGGTAATGCCCAATTCTTTCTCCACAGCCAGCTCAATAGGAAGACCGTGGGTATCCCAACCTGCTTTTCGCTCGACACGTTGTCCTTTCATGGTATGAAAACGGCAAAACAAATCCTTCACCGTACGCGCCATCACGTGGTGAATTCCAGGTTTTCCATTTGCAGAAGGTGGCCCTTCGTAAAAAACGTAGGTATCATCCTCCGGCCGTTGCTCGATGGATTTTTCGAAGATTTTATTTTCTTCCCAAAATTTGAGGATCTCCTTGTCGATTTCAGGGAGATTGAGGTTCTTATATTCGTTGTACTTCATTTTTACATCTGACGGTTGTGAGTCCATTTTTTCTTAATTTCTCTGCGAAACTCTGCGGTTCTTTGTGTAGCTCTGCGTAACAAAACACACGAGGTAATTACGCGGAGTTTTCGCAGAGGAGACGCAGAGTTGCGCAGAGACTTTTATTATGGAAAATAAACGGAGTAATACTAACGTTAGTTCCATTTGGAAAAAAGTGCCGCAAAAGTAAGAAAGTATAGGAACTTGCACCCCCTACCTCCGTTCATGTATTTAGTAATTGCAAAACCCTAAGTGGCGAGCAGTTCGACACTTTCGGTAGAATTTCCTAAATTTACGGTTCAGATTCTCTATTGAACTATTCAACTTAAAAAAATCACTACTATGAATTTTATGTCCAAATTGTACATTTTCTTAGCATTGGGTTTGT
>CALHBQ010000112.1 GCA_937930815.1 uncultured Saprospiraceae bacterium
AGCTTCAATGTTGGCTTTTCCTCTTAATATTACTCGACCCCTACCCGTTTCGAAAGCTTCTTTTACACCAGACATTCCATAAATGATACCTCCTGTAGGAAAATCAGGCGCCTTGATATGCTCCATCAATCCATCCGTATCAATATCATTATCAATAATATAGGCCTTGATTCCATCACAAACCTCGGTAAGGTTGTGAGGCATCATATTGGTAGCCATACCTACCGCTATACCAGAAGCACCGTTCATCAAAAGATTAGGAATGGTTGTCGGCAAAACAGTCGGTTCTTCCAATGAATCATCAAAATTCAATTGAAAATCAACCGTATCCTTTTTAATATCAGAAAGAATCTCATCTGCAATTTTAGTCAGTTTCGCCTCGGTATATCTCATTGCTGCAGGGCTATCACCGTCCATAGAACCGTAGTTCCCTTGCCCGTCAACCAGTGGATACCGCAAAGACCAATCTTGCGCCATTCTTACCATGGAGTCATAAACGGAAGTGTCACCGTGTGGGTGATACTTACCTAATACTTCTCCAACAATACGCGCAGATTTTTTGTGAGATTTGCTATAGGTTAAACCCAATTCATTCATCCCAAAAAGGACCCTTCTATGAACTGGTTTTAAACCATCGCGAACATCTGGAAGTGCTCTGGAAACAATCACCGACATTGAATAATCAATGTACGCTGACTTCATTTCATCCTCGATATTTACTGGTATAATCTTAGATTCTGATGCCATTTATATATTTTGATTTTCTCAAGTAAAATGAGCCAAATTGGCTATTTTTTTAAAACGCGCAAATATAGCAAATACATGCACAAATTTGACATTTGAGAGGGCCAAATTCACGTGTTTTTCGCTCTTTTTCTCTCCATTTCCTTCCTTTGTCTACTATTTCAAAACATTCATATTAGTTATTCCTTTTCAAAGGAATCAAAATTGTACATTTGCGCCGCTTTAAATGTCCCCGCCTTTTATTCATTAATAAATTCTTATTCTACATGGATCGCAATACGGTCACTGGGTTTATCCTTATTTTTTTGATTTTGATGGTTTGGCAATATACTTCTGCACCGACCCCTGCTGAATTAGCTGAGATAAAAACGAGAGACTCCTTAGAAAGGGTTCGAATTGTAGTGGATAGCCTCGCTCAAACTAAGCAATCTCAAGATTTGGAAACAAATAATGAAATTGCTGTTGAATTGCCAGATTCAGTTAAAATGGCTCAAGCATCTGGGAAATTCGGCTTATTTGCAGCAGCTTCTATAGGTACAGAACAGACTTTTAAACTGTCTAACGATTTAGTCGAAATTACCTTTTCGAATAAGGGTGGAATCATAAAAGATGTTTTACTGAAAAAGTACCACAAACTCGAACTTGATTCTTTAGGAAATGAGACTAAGATTCCTTTGCGATTATTGGAAGATCAAAAAAATAAATTTGAGTATTTGTTGCCGATGAATGGAACAGGTACCATCAAGTCCAGTGATTTGTTTTTTGAAGGTGTTCAAAGTGGAAACACCATCACCTTTACTGCAAAAGCAAATAATGGTAAAACTTTCCAACAAAAATATTCCCTAAAAGATAATTCATACGCCTGTGATTATTCCCTGAATTTCAACGGATTAGAATCTGATATGAATGCTCAAAATGTCACCTTGAATTGGGTGAACTGGTTGGACAAATTGGAATTGAACGAGCAATACGAGCGCAATTATTCAACGGTCTATTATAAAGAAGCAGAGGAAGACCCGACTTATTGTAGTTGTACTTCAGATGATGAAGAGAATATTGCTGAAAAAGTAAAATGGGTTTCTAATTCTAATCAATTTTTCAATTCAACATTGATGGCTGAAAGTGCTTTTTCAAGTGCAGATTTAACTACTCAAATTTTGGATGAAAAGGAATCTGATTTGAAAAAAATTACCAGTTCAATAAAGATTCCAGTTAATACTGGCGGTGTACAGATGTCCTTTTATAATGGTCCAAATGAGTTTGATAGATTGAGCAAATTTGGAAGTAGTTTGGAAGATGTCGTACCATTTGGCTGGAGTATTTTCGGAACAATTAATAGATGGATCATTCGCCCGTTGTTTAATTTCCTTTCTGGTTTTATTGGTTCGAAAGGGGTTGTGATTTTGGTATTAACTTTTATTGTAAAATTGGTACTCTACCCTTTTACCTATAAAATGATTCATTCTCAATCAAAAATGGCGATTCTTAAGCCTGAGATTGCCAAGCTAAAAGATAAATACAAGGACGATGCCCAGCAAGTCCAAGTCGAGACCATGAAAATGTATAGGGAGTACGGGGTAAATCCATTAGGTGGCTGTTTACCCGTTGTTTTGCAAATGCCGATTTGGTTTGCTTTATATCGATTCTTTCCCGGTTCGATTGAGTTTAGGCAAGAGCCATTTTTGTGGGCGAGCGATCTCTCTTCGTACGATGTGTTTGCAATGCTTCCATTCGAAATTCCGTTTTATGGACAGCATGTGAGTTTGTTTACTTTGCTTTGGGTGGTTACCACTTTGATTTATACTTGGTATAATTCAAAATTGGTGGATTATTCTGCTCAACCTGCAATGAAATATATGCAATTCGCGATGCCAGTGATGTTCATATTCTTCTTTAATAATTTCGCATCTGGTCTTACGGCTTACCTGTGTATGAGTAACTTATTCAACATCGGACAAACACTTGTTACGAAAGAATATGTAATTAATAAGGATAAACTTCGGGATCAATTAGAAGGCAATAAAAAGAAACCAAAGAAGAAAGGTGCATTCCAACAACGATTGGAAGACGCCATGAAAGAGCAACAAAAGGCCCAAGCTCAAAAAAAGAAAAAGAAGAAATAATTGACAAAATCGGTTTTTCTCCGTCAATAAGGTATAAGAGCGTTTTTAAAACAAATTGACGAACCATAAAATATAAATCATGAAATCATTTATTTTCTTTCTTTTAGCAATAAGCTTAGTGCTGTTTTTTGCTTGTACGCCAAAAACAGCAACGAAAGTTGTAGAAACAAAACCCATAGCAAATCCAAAGGTTGAATCAGCAGAAGTTGAACCAAAAGATAATAGTGCAACCTCAGGTGAAGAGGTATCCGAGATTATCCCTCCTGTGTCAAGACCTGCATTTGTAAGTGCAACTATTCAGAAAACGCCTTGTTTTGGTAAATGTCCAGCTTTCAAAATTACTTTTGATGCAAAAGGATTTGCAACTTACGAAGGTAAAAAGTTTGTAAAAATGCTCGGAAAATACACGGCACCAATTAGTGGAAAGGAATACACTGCTATTTTATCTGCTGCCCAAAAAATTGGCTATTTCAGTATGCCAAAGACATATCCGCCAAACGGAAAATTTATAGCTGATTTACCGTTTACAATTACTACACTACATTTTGGAAATGATAAGCATCAAATCAGAAATAACATCGATGCGCCACAAGAATTAACGGAATACGAAAATTTCTTAATTGAATTGGGTGAGTCCCTTAAATGGACAAAAGTAACGGATCAATAGACTTTCAATTTTGAGCATAAAAAAAGCGGTATGAAAAATTTCATACCGCTTTTTTTGTTGGTTGGTATTGGTAAATTATTGAGACAATAATTCAGTTCCTTCAGCTCCACCACCTACTGCATATGTTGCCAAAATACAAAGGATGAAAAGAGCTGCAGCCAAAAACCAAGTTGCTTTTTCAACAAAATCAGTTGATTTCGCTGCACCAAACATTTGGTTTGCCTGTCCTGCTCCGAAAGTCGCGTCCAATCCACCACCTTTTGAGTTCTGAATCAAAATCACGAAAATCAACATTGCAGCAACAATAGCAATCAAAATCGTTATTAGTACTAAACCATTCATATTATAAATTTTTAAGTTTTTCAATTTCGGCGGCAAAGATGTGACTTTTCTCAGGATATTTCAAACTTAATTTTTGATACATATCTATTGCTTTGCCAAATCTCTCCTGTTTAACGAGTAATGTCGCAAGTGTTTCAGAAACGATAGAATTACTTAGGTGCAAACTTCGTTCCGCAACTTTTTTTGCGCTTGGTGTCTTTTTCTGCGCCTCTTTTGCCTGCTCAGGTTCTTCTCTAACCATTTGTACAACTCTATGGTTCCCAACTTCCTCAATATTTTTATTAATGTCTGGAACTTCTAATTCACGATTCAAATCTTTTTCAAATTGAGACAACCAACTCGCAAAAGAATCTTTTGGACGTGGTTTCAAATCTCGATCATAACTATACCTTTTTTCAACGACGGGTACGATTTCGAGCTTTTGTCCCCTATTGTATTCAAATGAATCCATTGCAGTCGAAAAACTTACATAATTATCAACATTAAAATTGATAATCATTTGTTTTGACAATTCGAGATCGTCTTTTTCAGTATTTGTTTCCGTAAAAGTTTCAAGCTCATTTTCCTGTGCGACTGAATCAAGGAAGCTATCCATCGTCATTACGGTCGCTCCTGCTCCAATAATCGGCGCTGAATCCTCAAAAATATCAGAAGTCCAACTGGGTAAATCTTCATTCATAGATGGCAAAGGCATTTCCTTTGCAACTTCCTCTATAGGTTGCTCTTTGCTCATAATCGCTTCCACCTTTTCCAAGTCCATTAATTCGAGGACATCCTCTTGTTCGATGACTTCTTGCGCCAAAATAGCCAAGGTTGGGTCATGCATTATTTTATAAAGCAAAGAACGATCTGCGGTATAAGTGGCTGCCAACGAAAGATTTCGACTTAATTCGGGGTGCTTGTCCAACTTACTTTTTAATAAAAGTAAAATACGTAGGTTGGTACTATATGGATAGGCCGCTACCAATGATTTAAGCTCCTGATAGCTCACTCTATGCAGGTTGGCAGGTTCCTTTAAAAATTCGTGAAAATTCTCGAGATTCATTTTCTCTTATAGTATTTGTTCAATAGTATTTGAAAAGTGAGCAATGCAAAGTTACGTATTATTTGCCTGAAGTTATTCGAGGTTTCAGTTCAGCAGCGAAAATTCAGGATTTTGTGTTCTAAAAACCTGTCTTTAGGTTATTTAAGCATGGATTTGCAGCTTGAAATGAAATTTCTAATAACTTCTATTTAAAAAATCTACCATTTTTTTTACGGCTTCTCCCCTATGACTTATTTTATTTTTTTCTGAAGCATCCATTTGTCCAAATGAAATATCGTAGCCTTTAGGTTGAAAAATAGGATCATATCCAAATCCTCCATTTCCAACTTTTTCTTTTAGGATTTCTCCCTCAACCGTTCCTTCAAAAAAGTGATTCTTTCCATCAATAATCAATGCAATTACCGATTTATATCGAGCGGATCGCGTTGGATTATCACCTAATTCCTTTAATACTTTTTGCAAATTGTCTTCATCGTTTCTTTGAGCACCTGCATACCTTGCGGAATATATTCCTGGCTCTCCATTCAAACCATCAACGACTAAGCCACTGTCTTCTGCAAGGCAATTCATTCCGAACTTTTCATGTAAATACTGCGCTTTTTGCAAGGCGTTTTCTTCGAAGGTATCCCCGGTTTCTGGGATGTCATCAAAACAATTAATGTCTTTGAGACTTTTTATTTCATAATTTTCTCCTAAAATCTGAGAAACTTCCTCAACTTTATGCTGATTCCCCGTTGCAAATACAATAACTTTCTTTTCCATAAAATTTTATTCAAAGTGATTCTTATACAAACTCTGTGATTTTAGACAGTTCTAAGAATATTCAAAATCTTGGCGAAGATAAAATTAAATCTATCATGAATATCAAGTATTACATTTTCCTATTTCTTTTAGTTCCAGTTTTTTTAAATGCCCAATACGACTTCAAAGAAGTCAAAAAATTGGAATGCACTGACATCAAAAGCCAAGACAAAACAGGCACCTGTTGGAGTTTCGCAACTACTTCATTTTTAGAATCAGAAATTCTTAGAATTGGAATAGGAGAAGCCGATATTTCTGAAATGTTTATTGTAAGTAATATTTATCAAGACAAAGCGAGGAATTATCTGTTGAGGCAAGGAAAAGCAAACTTTAGTCAAGGTGCTTTGTCTCATGATGCGATAAGAGCTTTTGATCAATTTGGAGCCGTTCCAGAATCTGTTTTCTCAGGTTTGAAAGATCGCGAAAAGCACAATCACTCAGAAATGGAAGCAGCGCTCAAAGGAATGTTGGATGGAATTTTAAAACAAAAGAGATTGAGCACAAATTGGCAATCAGCGGTTAGAGCTGTTTTGGATGTTTATATCGGATCTGCTGAGCAAGAGTTTATTGTTGGTGGAAAACAGATGAATCCTAAATCTTACGCCAAATTATTAGGCATCAATGCAGATGATTATCTGAGTTTAACTTCTTTTACCCACCACCCTTTTTACGAGTCTTTCATTTTAGAAATTCCTGATAATTACTCAAACGGAGCATTTTACAACTTGCCAATTGATGAATTGGAAAAAGTAGTTGACCACGCTGTAAAAAATGGTTATTCTATCGCTTGGGATGGCGATGTAGGTGAAAAAGGCTTTTCAGCAAAAGAAGGAATCGCAGTTTTGCCAACGGATGAAAAAAGAGAAGATCTATTCAAGAAACCCGGAGCCGAACTATCCGTTACACAATCGGCACGTCAAGCTAACTTTGAAAGTTTCGCTACAACTGATGATCATTTGATGCATTTGGTCGGAACTGCCAAAGACAAAGATGGAGACCTTTATTATATCATAAAGAACTCTTGGAATAAAATTGGCCCATACAATGGTTACGTTTATATGTCTAAACCTTATTTCAAAATGAAGACCATGGCAATCCTTTTACATAAAGATGCCATCCCAAAACAGATTCTAAAAAAGATTAAATTTTAGTATGAAAAAATTAATAATTGCAGCATTGATTCCACTCTTTTATGTTGCTTCAGTAAGTTTTAGCAATCCGACTTTACAGTTTGCTTTGTTGAAATATAATGGAGGTGGTGATTGGTACGCTATTGTCGATGCACTTGAAAATATGGCCAATTTTTGTAATAAGAATTTAGGTACAAATTTTCAAAAAGACTACGCGACGGTTGAAGTAGGAAGTGCTGAAATTTTCAATTACCCATTCGTTTTTATGACAGGGCATGGGAATGTCGTTTTTTCAGACGTAGAAGCTGAAAACCTCCAAACCTACATGATGGCAGGTGGTTTTCTATTTATTGATGATGATTTTGGAATGGATCCATTTGTTCGTCCTGCGATGAAAAAGGTTTTCCCAAATGAAGAATTTGTAGAAATTCCTTTCAGCCATCCGATTTATCATCAGAAATATGACTTCAATAATGGGATGCCTAAAACGCACGAGCATGACTCGAAAGCACCAAAAGGATTAGGCATCTTTCATGAAGGAAGATTGGTTTGTTTCTACTCAGTTGAGAGTAATATCAGTGATGGTTGGGAGTCTGCACCAGTTCATAAAAATCCAGAATCTGTGCGGTTGGCTGCTTTGAAAATGGGAGCGAATATTATTCAGTTTGCATTTGACCAATAGATATTGATAGGACACGGATTTAACGGATTTCTTCGGATTAAAACTGATTAAATCCGTTCATATTCTTTCAAATCCGTTAAATCTGTGTCTCATAAAAACGCTCTATGCCAATACTCAACACTATCTCCCTCTTCCTCATGGCCGCCCTCTACGGTTTCGCAGGAATCAGCCACTTTCGCAATCCAAAGTTCTTTTTGAAAATCACCCCGCAATGGGTTCCTGCTCCTGAAAAAGTAAATATTTTTGTAGGAATCGTTGAGATTGGATTGGCCATCGGCCTACTCTTTTCAAGTACTCGAAGTTTAGCTGTTTATGGAATTATCGCTCTATTGATTGCCGTTTTCCCTGCCAATGTTTACCATTTCCAAAAAGCGAGAAAGAAAGGGAAACACGTTTTAGCAACCGCTATTCGGTTACCGATTCAGGCATTTTTGATATTATGGGCTTGGAGTTATTTGTAAACAAAAAAGCCTACGCAGCCCCCAAGTCCAACGCATCCAATTGATCAAATTGCTCAAAACCTGGAAACGAAATCTTCGCTGCCTTCACTGTTTTTAAAAACAATTTATCTTCTCTCAACTGATAATAACATAAAGCTCTATTATAGAATTCATCAGTCGTTTCGCCGTATTGCTCCAATGAATGATCAAAGTAGGTTAGCGCCTCTTTATGGAAGCCGAGCGCATACAACATGCCGCCAATTTCAAAAGCTAAATCTTCTTTCTCTTTTAAGTGGAAATGCATGTTCCAAGTTTGGCGCATGGTCTGCGCAAGGCGTTTTCTATCGTTAAAAGTGATGCGGCCGTAAACCTGTTTGAGCCTTGGCAAAACATTGATGAACATTGCCGAATCATAATAGCCCAATCTCAACATGCCTATCAATTCACGAAGCTCCATTTTTGCAATGTGCTTGTACGTGAATTTTTTCATACCTGTAAAATCATCGGGGCCAAATTCATCTACAAATCGGCGGTAGGCATTCTTAGTTTCTGAGTAAGAATCGGCTTCTGGTAAAAAGAATAGGCAAGCCAAATCAAGATGAAAATTGGAAAACTCAGGAAAAATTGAAGTGCCACCTGTTTTTTCGCAATAGGCGCCCAGTGAGTGGAAATTCACCCAAAATGACAAACTCCCATGTGAAATCATATCAGGAACCGGCACATTTTCCAAATCATGCATTTCATGAAATCCTTTATCCATTGAAATCAAGAGCATACCACCTTTAGAGAGTTTCCTCAGATTATCAATACATTGAATACCAGTGCGAGGGAAAAAGAGGTAGGTATTGAAAAGCGATTGGCGGTAATTTTCCAATATTTCATTCAAGAATTCATTTTCATAAGGCACGGAAGTTGGTGGTGATTTATGAAAAGTAAGATCTATTTTTTCGATAAAATTTGCATCTGGTTGTCCTGCTGGATCTTGTCCTGAATCAACCGAAACCAAACACTCCGTCATCTTAGTATTATTAAAATGAAATAGGTCGGTAGGAATTGAATCGAAGAAATAATTGGCCAAAACAAGCAGCGGCTGCTCCAGTCCATTTGCCGAAATCGTCTTATTTGCTTTGCGTAAAACGAGTTCATCACTTTTGACGGCATCGAAATAAGCGACATCTAATTTGCCTGATTCGTAATAACTTTGAAACTGATGATGATCCAAAAAAAAGGTCAAATTGTCCTCCACAATATCACTCAACACAAAACAATAGGTCGGCAATTTCATATCACTCCCCTCCTCCAATCGTTCCAAATGTTTGAGCACATGAAAACAAAAACGCCCATGACCTGCCCCTAATTCGAGGATATAAACGGGTTCTTCAGTTAGACCTTTTCGTGCCAAATCTTTGAGGAATCCATAGATTAACTCCGCATAAGTTTTGCCGACCATCGAGTTACTCGTCAGGTGATGTGGCACTGCTCCGGAGCTCCATGCTCCCACTCCTTCCTTATCATAATAGTCGCGGTTCAGTTGCCAGATTAGGCTTTCCGCAAAGGGCTTTTTAGTTTCGATAACAAATCGATTTTCGCTCATAGTATATAACTGACTGGTAAAGAAATGGATCCTAAACTTTGTCAGCTTACACTAATTTTCTTAGTCAGCAGAAACAAACGCAGTGTTGAATTGTGCTGGTGAAGGTAAGAATATTTGAAGATTGAATTTTAATTCCAAAAATTTAGAATTTTACAATAGTACATTTTCCTCCAGCAATATCTTTTTCGACCTTTTTAAATTTCACATCTTCAACTAATTGGCCATCAGTATATTTTACCGACACCTTTTGATTTCTACCAATCTTATCCATTAAACTTTTTCGGACAGGTTCCTGCCGTTCAAAATAGCTTTCTTCCCTCCCAAATGGATCAAAATTTGAAAACCCGTTTTCTTCTTCCTTTTTTAAATAAGCATTAACTGCACTTTGATCATTCAAATCTAACCCTTCACTTATTGCTTTCATCATCATAGACTTTGCTGGTCCCCAAGTGGAAGAATTCTGGGATGCAGGAGCAATTTTACCTTTAATTTTTTCAACACACTTTTGGAAAGAGCCGGTGTTTTTCATGAATCCATTGTCCTCTAAAAATTTAAAGAATTCAATTAAAACATCTCCATAATTTTCAAAAAGCTCTATTTCGGAACTGATTTTCTGAGGAGCCCATTCGAGACAAACGGCTTCAATATCATCTGTAGTCCAATCATCGGGAGATTCAACCCACTGATAATCTATCATAAAATCAGTAAAAGTATGAATGATGAAACTGGCATTTTCTTTCTGGAATTCACTTAGATTTTCATGATATTTACTTTTTTGAAATGCTTCATTCCATTTTTCCATTTGCAGTTTAGTAGCAACACTTTTCTCTTCTTCTATTTCGAGCAACTTTTCCATTATTTTTTCAAAGGCCGCTTCCCGTTTTTTGTTAGAATCCCTTCTTTTGCATTTTTCTATTTCGCTTTTGAAAAAGTTGTAAGAGATCCAATCAAAACCCGAATCTTCACATTCAATAATAAATTCCAAAGGAAGCTGTTCCAAGCTTTTTGCATCGAATTCTACATTGATTAAATCGTTCGTGATTTCAGCTACCCTTCCTCCCCATTGAAAGAGCAAATCGTTTATGCCTACTAATTCGATTGCTACTTTTGTTTGAACGTAATCTCCAATTTTAAACATAGTATATTTTTACTATCAAAAATAAGAAGTTGAGGTGAGAGTTCATTATTTAAAGGATTTTTTTTTCATTAATTCCTTTATGGTTATTCATTCTGTGAGCCTCTTCCGATCGCAATTCTTGAAAAGCTTTATCAAAAATTCGAGGTGCAACTCTAACACTTAAGAGTATTCAGTAATTCAGGTTTTTCCGAATTAATTGAAATTACGCCGCCAGATTTCGCATTTTAAGTTTCCATGTTTTCAAAACGAAATCGGTTAAAAAAGGTAAAAATTCAGGATCCAAATCAGAAGGAAGAGAAATCAACATTTTTACCACTACATCTCTGAGTGCTAAATCTGGTTCTTCTTCGTATAAAAATCTTAACTCTAAACTGAGTTTAGTTTTGCAAGCCACCAATAATAAACCATCTACATCATTTTGAATTGACTCAATCTCTTCATTGGAAAAATCTCCATTCTTTACTGCTTCAGAAATTTCCGATAAATCAGAACTATTCAATTTATCTACTGCTGCTTGAACATCTATTTTTTTATTTCCCTTCATCTCCAAAATTAAGCTACCTTCTTCTGCGGAAGCACATTCCAATTCTTCAAAACAAATTCAGTCAACACTGGAAGAAAATCTGGATTCACATCAGAAGGAAGCAAATCAAGCATTTTTACTAAAACATCCTTTTTCGAAAGATTTGGTTCTTCATCTTTAAGAATATCTACTCTACCCGATGATTTTAGATAGAATTTGGTAAGAAAGAGAAAAAGTTGTGACTTTGTTGATTACGACAAAAACAAAACACAACTTTTTCATGAGAGAACAAAGCCCTCAGGCGGCAAATTACGCACTAATTCGGTCA